>JAZFUB010000425.1:0-7515 GCA_036447015.1 Thermoguttaceae bacterium
CGCCGGTCTTCGGTGGCGGCCAGATCGGTCTCTTCGGCCGGATCGGCGGCCAGGTTGTAGAGTTCCCAGGCCGCTTCGCCCTGTTTCTTCGCGATGCGATGCAATTTCCAGTCGCCGTCGGTCCATGCGGCGTGGCCGGGATACTGATCGAGCGGATAGGCCGGGTTGGGCAATTGGGCGGCCCGCAGGCTCGACTCGTGCGGCGGAAGGTCGTTGCCGGCCTGTTGTGCGGCAAACAGTTCTCCCATCCATTTGGCCGAAGGTGTACTAATGCCGCCGGCCGGATAATCCCAGAACCCCATCGGTTGCGTTCGCGTTTTGGACCGGCCGTCCAACAGCGGCACGAGGCTGATGCCGTCGAGCACCGGTTGGCCGGGCATCGTCACGCCGACGATCTCCAGCAAGGTCGGATAGATGTCGTAGGTGTTGCACCGCATGTCGGTGATCCGTGGCTTCGCGATTCGGGCGGGCCATTCCAGGATGGCGGGCACCAGCAGACCGCCTTCGTAGACCTTGCCCTTGTTGCCGCGATGTCCACCGGTCGACCCGACGCCGGGCAACGCGCCGTTGTCGCTGCAATACCAAAGGATCGTATTGTCGCGGATCCCCAAATCGCCCAGCGCATCGCGCAACTTGCCGAACGCACGGTCCATGCCCGTGATCTCGCCCAAGAAATGCTGCGATCTTGTCGGTTGATCGTCGTAGAGTGCCCGATCCTGTTCAACGGCCCGATGCGGCCCATGGGGCGAGCCGAACCAGACGACGGCGAGGAACTGCCGGCCGGCCTTCGTGCTGGCAGTGATCCACTCCAACGCGGCGTCGACCGCGACCATGGAACTCTCGCCCCGGGTCTGCACGGCCTTGCCTTCGCGGCTGAGGATCGGATCGTTGTCGTAGAAGTTCGGCGCACTGAGCCACACATCGAATCCGTTCGCGCCGGGGTGTGCGGGGCTGCCGTTGCGCACCGAACCGAGGTGCCACTTGCCGAAGTGGCCGGTCGTGTAGCCGGCCGTCTTCAGGGCCTCGGCCACGGTGAACTCCTGCGGTCGCATCGGGTGTCCCCACTTGAACACGCCCATGCGGTTCGGGTGGCGACCGGTCATCACGCTGGCACGCGTCGGCGAACAGACGGGAGCCGCGGCGTAGAACCGATCGAATCGCAATCCGGCCGCGGCGGCCGCATCGAAGTTCGGCGTCTTCAGCACCGGGTGACCATTGTACGCCATGTCGCCCCAACCCTGATCGTCGGCCATGACGAGCACGATATTGGGCTTCTCGGCGGCAACGGCCCAAGTTGAACCGGCAAGCAGAAGAATCAGGATGAGCACGCTCAGGCGATTGATGTGGAACATGGTGAATCACGAACGGGATTGCTTAAACGAGGGATTCAGAACCATTTACGATTGCTACTCCTCGGCCGGTTCGTCGAGCCTCCGATAGTGGATTCCGGCCGCATCGAGCCGCTTCAAGTGATGGCGCAGCCGGTCGAGGAATTCGGCATAGTCGCGGTGCTCCTTGGCCGACCAAACGGTCTCGATCAGCGCACAGGCACGCGGATACGTCTGATACTCGCGGTGTTGCTCGTTGGGGATCAACTCGCCCCAGAGCTGGGCCTGCCCGCCCAGGATATATTTGGCCCGATCGGCGTCGAGCCCGTCGGGGATCGGCTCGAAGGTGTAGACTTTGGCCAGATCGATCACACTGCCGCCGAAGCTGGGCGGTTCGGTCGCCGCATCCGCGGCCTGGCGATAATCGAAGTAGGTGTGACTGGTCGGGGTCATGATCACATCGTGCCCGGCGTTGGCCGCGCTGATCCCACCCTGGATGCCGCGCCAACTCATCACCGTCGCGTCGTCGGCCAGTCCGCCTTGGAGGATCTCGTCCCAGCCGACCAATCGGCGGCCTCGCTTCGTCAGGTGCGAGTCCATCTGTCGGATGAACCAACTGTGCAATTCATGGACGTCCTCGAGGCCCTTCTCCTTCATCAGCGCTTGCATCTCTGGTAGCTCGGCCCAACGCCCGGCGTTTGCCTCGTCGCCGCCGATGTGGATGTAGGGGCTGGGAAACATCTCGACGATCTCATCGAGCACGTCCTGGAAGAAGGCGACGGTCACGGGCCGCGGTACGATCGTATTGCCCACTTTCCCCCAGCGTTGCTCCGGTGGCAGCGCGGCCAGTTTCTCGACGTTGAACCCGATCTGGGGATAGGCCACCATGGCCGAGCCCGCATGGTGCGGCATCTCGATCTCCGGCACGATCGTCACGTGGCGATCGGCCGCGTAGCGAACCAGTTCGCGGATGTCGTCTTGCGTGTAGAACCCGCCGTAGATCCGTGCCTGATCGCGCTTGTCGCTCATCGAGTTGTGCCAGCGCGAACCGACCTGCGTCAGCAACGGATACTTCTTGATCTCGATGCGCCATCCTTGCCCGTCGGTGAAGTGGATCTGCAGCCGGTTGAACTTGTGCAGGACCATGGCGTCGATGAATCGCATCATGTCGCGTTTCGGGATGAAGTGCCGGGCCGGATCGATCAGCAGGCCGCGCCACGAGAAACGCGGCGTATCGGTGATCGACACGCACGGCACGGTCCATTTGATGTCCTGCACGGGCGCATTGCGAAACACGTCCGGCGGCAACAGTTGGCGGAGCGTCTGAACCGCGTAGAACAGCCCGGCCGGTTTGGCCGCGTGTATCTCGATCCCATCCGTCTGGACGTCGAGCGAATAGCCTTCGGTCCCCAGTTCCTTTTCGCGTGTTGCATCGAGCACGAGATGGATCGCCCGGCCCGGTGCGGTCGTGTCACCGACCGGTCGAAGTCGATATCCCATGGCCGGCGCCAGCGTGTCGATCAGTTTGCCCGCCTCAACGGCCGCATCGCCCCGGGCGACGACCGGCGTGTCGGCCGAGATACGAAAGACGCCTTCACGGGCGGTCATCCGCGCCGGTCGCGGCAGGATCGACGGCAAGGGCTGTTCGGCCATTGCAATGCCGCCCATCGTGCAAGAAAGCAGAGCGAGTACGGTCAAGCGGTTGATGCGGAACATGTCGTTTGGTTTCCTTGTCTAGCGGCGCACTGAAATTCACCAAGCCCACCGGCGGCGACCGGTGGGACCGATCTGCGCTGCCGGGTCCCACCGATCGCCGTCGGTGGGCTTGGGCTGTGTGCTTGCGTGTCTCATGTCACCGGACGCCTTCTGCAAGCAAACGGTGGCTCGCGACCTTTTCAACTTCAACAACCGACTATCGCTGATCGTCCGGAATTGTCTGAATCCCGATGGCCGAGGCCCAGGACGGGGTTGGGCGGAAGTTCGGGTGGTCTTTGTGCTGTAGACCCTTGCGCCCGTAGTACGACCCGTAGAACTGGGCGTTCGTGTCGATGAAGTTCGTGATCCGGAGCACCTCGGCCGGGGTGAGCTTCAGGTCCTTATGGGCTTCGAGATTCTTCTCGGTGTCCGTTGCCTCGGGCGGCATGAGCTGGCCTTTGGTGACGATCATCGCGAGGATGCTGTTAAAGGAACCCATGCTCTTCGCCGGCAGGTAATGGGCGTTGCCCGCCTTGGGCCGAATCTCGCGAATCAGCGGCATGACGCGGCGATTGATCAGCGTTTCGTACGAGATGGCGTAGATATCGGTCAGCTCGCCGCGCAGATCGAGATTGCCGTTCTCCTTTTTTTCGTTGTGGCACTCGACGCAATGCTTGTCGAGGACCGGCTGCACGTCGGCCATGTAGTCCAACGGACGGTTGCCCTGCTTCTCGCCCAACTGCGGCCCGGGCACGTCGGGGGCCCGCTGCAACGCGATCAGCTTCGGCGACAGGTTCGGAGCACCCTGGTCGGGCGTTTCGTGGCAACCGATGCACGCACGCGTTTCGCCCGGCATGTAGTTCACGTAGGTCCGCTCCGTCTGCAACGAGCGATAGTCTTTGTCCAGCGCCTGGAAGAAGATGTTCTTATTCGCCGGGACCGTGAAATGGGCCGAACCGTCCTCTTCGACCCGCACGACGCCGTGCTGCACTTTCAGACCAAGGTGCGTCGCACCAACGGCCGAATGCTCCTGCTCGGGCGAAGGCTCCGGCCAGAAACGTCGCGACGCCCAGGGACGCGGCACTTGCTCCAAGACGCGGAGATACTTCACCTCGCCTCGCTCGATGTTCTCCATCCCATGATAAACGTCCGTCACCACACAAATCGCCAGGTCCTGCTTCGCGAGCTCCGGATCGATAATCGACGGTCGCGACGTCGGACGCGGACGCTTCATCAGCGTGGTGGGCATGAAGCAGGACGTCTCTTCTTCGCGGTGGATCAACACGGTCTCGCCATGCTCGTTGAGTAGATAGAGGCCATAGCCGGTCGGGCTGGAATGCTCGGGACCCGCCGGTTTGTGCGAGACGAGGAAATGGGTTTCGCTCAGCGGATAAGGATCGGTAAACAACGGGCCGTTGCGTCCCCGTTGCCAATCGGCCTCGGAACTGTCGCGATGATGCCAACCGCCTTCGCCACGCACGTCGACGAACGGGGTCATGTAGGTCATCGGTTCGCAGGTTCGGATGTCCTTCTTCGTATCCACCCGCACGATCGATCCGTAGTTCCCCTGCGGATAGTGAGGGGCGGCCAGGATGACGTATTTGTTGTTCGAGCCGGGGATCGCCCGGGGATAGTTCATCGTCGGCGGCAGGTTGATGTCGTTGCCGTACACTTCGGCCGACGCGGTTCCGTCGGGGCGCATCGACCAAATGCACTTGATCGATACCGATCCCTTGTCGACATACTCCCAACGCGAGTAGATGATCCGGCCGTCCGGCGCGACCGACGGAGCCTGTTCGCTGACCGCACTGTTCGACAACGGACGCAACTCGCTCCCGTCCGATTTCATGCGGTGAAGGATCGTGGTGGAGAAGATGTCGGGCGCGTCGCACAGGATACCGAATTGGCAACGGGTCGAGATGAAGCAGATGTCGCCGTCGGGCAAGTAGCACGGGTGCATGTCGTCGGTCCCATGGTGATAGCCCTTGCGATACTTCTCGACGATCTGTGCTTCATCGGCCGGCGGGGCGAGCACCTGCCGCAGTCCGGTGCCGTCGAGTTGGATTTCCCAAATGCGATAGCCGTGGTCCTGGTCGTCCCGATAGTCGAACACGATCTTGTCGGCCTCGTAGTTCAGATCCATCCTCGCGATGATGCCCGCCGCGGCGAACTCCTCGGGCAGGATGTCTTCGACCCGGCCCGTCTTCAGGTCGAGAACGCTGATGTTCGTACCGGGTGCCCAGCGGCTGTTGATGTATTCGGTGTAGTAATGGTTCGACGAGAACGCCTGACGCTTGATGAAGACCACCTTGTCGGTGCCCCCGGGCAATTGTTCGAGCAGCTTCTTGCGGCCAACGCTGGCATCCTCGATCGGCTCGGAGTACTCCCAACGCTCATCGACGCCTTTGGCCGGATTGACCATATCGGTGCGAGGCGGGCTTTGTGCCAGGGCAGCAGTACTGGTCGCAATCAGGACCGTCAGAACGCAAGAGGAACGAAACAACATAGCTTGGCATCCTTACAAAATGGCGGGGGCTTGAAAAATGGCAGGGGGCAGTGCTTGGCGAGGCTCTGCGAGACGAACTCAGCATCGGGTCTATTATACGACATTTCGCGCGTCACCCAACACTCGCGACCGGCATTCGGCGTCTTGAATCTCCGCCTTCATCCCCCCCAAGACGCAGGGGTAACCATAAGCAGCATCGCGCCCATGGGCGTTTCCATCCCACGTTTAGCGGCCGGGCTTGCCCGGCGCGTTTGCGACCGAGTGAAACCACATTGCCGACGGCAACCGCATGGCAACAGGGCCATCCGCGGAAGATGCGGTTCATCCGGGCAATTTGATTTCCGTAGCGGATTCCATTAACATACGATTCGCAGACGAAACCGCTGCCCTTACCCAACAACCAAGAAAAACCTGTTTCGAGAGGAAAAACCATGCGAGACCAGCACACTGCCCTATCCAGAAGAACGTTCATCGGCGGCGCCGCGGCATTGGCCGCATCTTCCATGATGCCGAAGTTTGCCTCCGCCGCCCCGGTGGCCGGCCCCGACTCGAACTTCGGCGGCGTCCAGATCGGGATCATCACCTACAGCTACCGCTCGCTGCCCGGCTCGGCCGAGGACCTGCTGGGGTACATCACCAAATGCGGCATCAGCTCGATCGAACTGATGGGCGGCCCGGCCGAGCAGTTCGCCAAAGCCTACGCAGACAAGAATGGCGGCGGCGACGCGGCGCTGATGGACGGATTCAAGGCCTTGCGAAAAATGTACAACGACGCCGGTGTGAACATCCACATCGTCAAGTTCGGCAACATCGGCAACTCGGGCATGGCGGACGAACAGATCGAACACTATTTCCAAGTCGCCAAAGCACTCGGAGCCAAAGGCATCACCCGCGAACTCTCCGAAGCGGCCGCCGAGAAACTGGGCCCAATCGCCGACAAGCACGAAATCATGATCGGTTTTCACAACCACACTCAATTGACGCCGACGACCTACGACGGCAAGATTCTCACGTACGGCAAGTACCTCGGCCTGAACCTCGACATCGGCCACTACGTGGCTGGCACCAACCACTCGCCCATCCCGCTGATCGAAAAGCACCACGACCGGATCCTCAGCCTCCACATCAAAGACCGGAAAGTGAACAACGGCCCCAACATGCCGTTCGGCCAGGGCGACACGCCGGTGGCACTCGTGCTGCAGTACATGAAGAGACACAAGCTGACGTTCCCCGCCGACATCGAGTTGGAATACAAAGTTCCCCAGGACTCCGACGCCGTGCAGGAAGTCACCAAGTGCGTCGAGTTCTGCAAACAGGCGCTGGCATAGTACTATCGCGCGAGACTGACCGCCGGGGATCATCGCACCCGGAAACTGCGGTTCGGTACGCCATCGTCGTTTAGCGGCCGGGCTTGCCCGGCGCGTGTCGAACTGCTCTGGTCGGCAAAACGCATACTGATTCTTACCTCTGGCGTGTTTGATCACAATCCCTATACTTCAGACGTGAGTGCTCGAATTCGTCCGGTGCTCCGTCAAGCTTGATGTTTCGGGTAGCTGGATCCGCAAGAATTCAGTCGAATACGGCGACGACTGAATTCTTGCGAATCCAGCTACGACACTGTGAGCAAATCCAACGTCGGGCAAGCCCGACGGCTAACAGCACACACGTCACCCAACGCAGTCGCCGCCATCCATGTCGACCGAAAAAGCCACCGCCATCGTGTTGCGAACCGTCGAGTTCAGCGAAACGAGCCTCGTCGTGACGCTCTTTACTCGCGAACATGGCAAGATAGGCGCTTTGGCGAAGGGGGCTAGACGGCTCAAAGGGCCTTTCGAGTCTGCTCTTGACCTGTTGGCCCTCTGTCGAATAGTCTTCCTCCACAAATCGTCCGACGCGCTCGATCTGTTGACCGAGGCGAAGCTTGTTCGGCGGTTTCGACCGGCGGGCCGAGACCTGTTCAGTCTCTATGCCGGATACTATGTGGCT
>JAZFUB010000426.1:0-3997 GCA_036447015.1 Thermoguttaceae bacterium
GGGGAGCGATACTGATCGGCGCTGTACGAGGTCCGCTGTCCGGCCAGGCCCGTCTCTTCGAAGTAGTCGTCGATCGTCGAGAAGGTGCCCAGCACGGTCGAATAGTTGGCAATCCGCCGTAGATCCTCGTACCAGGGGCTCGACTGACCGGGCCAATGGGCCAGCACGATCGTGGCCACATGGTCCAGATCCATCGCATCGCCCAGTCGCTCGGACAACCGAAGGAACGCATCGGCGCGGCTCACGTCAAGCGGCACTCGGCCGACCGTTTCGAGCACGGCCCCATCGATCCCTTCCCACTGGATGCGGCTCTGGTTGCCCGTGGGAAATCGACCGTCGTCGAGCGTGCAATGCAATGCGCCGCTGAATCCAAGCTTTTTGAGGATGCCCGGCAGCAGGGGCGTCAGGCCGAATTTGCGGCGTCCGAAGACCATCGGTCGGGCTTGCAGAAGTTTCTCGTAGGTCTCGATCCCGCGGCTCAGGTCGTGGAAAATCGCCTCGGGAGAGAGCAGCGGCAACTCTCGCTCGGCGAACTCTCCGCCAACGAGTGCGGCCCGGTTGCCGGCCAACGCTTCGGTCAGTGCTTGCAGCGAGGCCGGTTCCTCTCGGGCCATGCGCTGGATCACCTCGGCCGTGACGAGCAGATTGGTTGGGAACTGACTGGCCAATTCGGATCGAATCGAATCGCCCAGGGTCGTGGGAGCAACGAGCGTCAGGTCGAGTAGATGGGCTTCGACCGGATAGAAGTACTCGCGCGACTCGTGCAACAGGTCGAATGCCGACTGGAGCTGCGTCTTTGCGGCCTCGACGTCCCCGTTGACGGCCTCTTTCGCCGCCAGGAGCACAGCCGATTTGAACGACTCCTCGTCGAGGTTGCTCATATAGCGAAGCTGCCGGGTAAGAAGCTCCACGACCAGGTGGCCATATCCGAGCGCATGGAAGTCGGCCACCAGTTCGGGATCGACCGTACGCTCGTTCGTGTCGAGGTGTTGCAGTGCGGCGTCGACCATCGCCCGACGATTTTGCATCGGGTGCAGCACGGCGGCGCCGGAAGCCTTGGCCTTCTCGACCCAATCGACGGGAACGAGATCCCCGCTACAGTCGGGTATCGTAAAAAGGTATCCGTCCGTTTCTTGTGGTGGATCTTCCGCCGATCGCCAACTCGGCACGGCCTGGGCCTCGTCGATCAGGGCCGGATGCCAGAGCGTGGACCAGCAGCACAGCACTTGCTCGGCCTCGTCGGCACTTCGGCTCAGCGTGAAATCCTCCAGGCTGTGGCAGGGGAGGAGGATGGTTAGTTGTTCTAACTTCATATCAGTAAAACACTTAGGCTTCTCTAGTTAGTTGACATGGGCTCTACAGGAGGCATGGCTCGCTGCGGCGGGGACCTCTCCACCATAGCTGCTGCCGGCGGACAAGTCGAGTCGACGTCGGCCGATTTGTAGCTGGACTCGCAAGAGTTCAGGCAGACAGCTCCGTGAGACTCCATCGCCCGAAGTCTTGCGACTTCGGCTACGGACAACTTATTGATTTTGGTTGACAAGTCGGCCCGTTACACGATAAATTGGGTACTAGAGAAGTAGGCGGCCTAATTCTTGCGCTCATCTTTTGTCGGGCCAACTTCGGGCCCGGGGCCGTCAGGAACAGGGGTCATCCAGACCTGTATAGCGATCCGGGCTGGAGCGATTCAGGCTGGAACAACAGAGGGACTTCGCAATGGCCAAAAGCGGCGCGGTTTGGGGAATTGATATTGGGCAGTGCGCGCTGAAGGCCATGCGATGTCGCGCGCACGACGAGAATGGCAAGCAAGTCATCGTCGAGGCGTTCGACTACATCGAGTACCCCAAGATCCTCAGTCAAGCGGGCGCCGAGCCGGACGAACTGATTGCCGATGCGCTGAAGCAGTTCCTCTCTCGCAACACGGTCCGCGGAGATCAGGTGGCAATGTCGGTCTCCGGCCAAAGCGGGTTGGCCCGATTCATCAAGCTGCCGCCTGTCGAAGCGAAGAAGATTCCCGACATTGTCCGATATGAGGCCCGACAGCAGATCCCCTTCGATCTGAACGACGTGATCTGGGACTATCAGCGGATGGGGGGCGGCAGCGAGGAGGAAGGGTTCGCGCTGGAGACCGAGGTCGGTCTGTTTGCGATGAAGCGAGACGCCGTTTTTCGGGCGCTGGAGCCGTTTCAGAAGGCGGGAATCGAGATCGATTTCATTCAGTTGACGCCGCTGGCCCTCTACAATTACCTTCTCTTCGATCAACTACACGATCTGCCGACTCCCGACGAATACGATCCGGAAGATCCGCCCGAGTCGACGATTATCCTTTCGATGGGAACCGATTCGACCGATTTGGTCGTGACCAACGGCTTTCGAGTCTGGCAACGAAGCATTCCCTTGGGTGGAAACCACTTCACCAGGGCGTTGACCAAGGAGTTGAAGCTCACCTTCGCCAAGGCGGAACACCTCAAACGCAATGCCAAGGCGGCACAGGACCCCAAGGCCATCTTCCAGGCGATGCGGCCGGTTTTCAGCGACTTGCTGACCGAGTTGCAGCGATCGATCGGATTCTTCAGCAGTATCGACCGAGCGGCCAAGATCAGCCGAATCGCTGCCTTGGGCAATGCCACGAAACTGCCCGGCCTGCGGCGATACCTTGCACAGAACCTCGGATTCGAGGTCGATCGGATCGAAAAGTTCGACCGGTTGGCCGGTTCGGAAGTGCTCAGTGCGCCGGCCTTTCAAGAGAATGTGGGCTCGTTCGGTGTGTGTTACGGGTTGGTGCTGCAGGCCCTTGGCAAGTCCGGGCTGCGAACCAATTTGTTGCCTCGCGAGATCATTCACGACCGACTCATCCGACAGAAGAAGCCGTGGGCCCTTGCGGCGGCGGCCATCCTGTTGCTGGGGCTGGGCATCGGTTTCGGCACGCTTTCCCGAGCACTCAGCGGCGTCACCGACCCCGATTGGGACCCGCAGATGAGCAAGGCGTCGCACACGGCAAGCCGGGCGTCGCAATTCGTCAGCGGGAAGACTGCTGCGGAGGGGCAATTCAACAACATCGATGCCATCGGCAAGACACTGATCGGCAACGTGGAGGGACGTGTTCGCTGGCTGGAGATGTTGCGCATGCTCAACGAGTGCTTACCGTCCGAGCCGGAGGGTAATCGCGCGGAAGAGGTCGCCGAGCGCAATGAACTGCACGTGACGAACGTTGAGGCACAGCACGTTCCCGATCTGGCAGCCTGGTTCGCGACGGTCCGCCCGTGGTACGAGCCGCCGGAGGAGGAACCGGCGCCGGACGCGGCCGCCGGCGACCCGGTTGCCGGCGATCCGGGCGCTGCAGGCGGTGAGGTTCCGGTCGAGGATCCCGGCCCCTCGGGACCCGGTTGGGTCGTCGTGGTGTCCGGGTTCCATTACCACAACCTCCATGACCCGAACCGAAGCGACTTTGGCGACCAGTACGTTCGCGACAAACTGATCAAGAACCTCCACGACGCACAGGTCGATTTACCCAATGCCGCGCGGACGGGGATGGATACCGTTTCGGCCGACGAATTCGGTTTCGGCTATCCCGTCTCGATCACTTCCAAGAAATTCTACCCCCATCCGGAAGAGAATCCGTACACGAAGATTGACAGCAAGGCAGCGCAAGGCGGGAATACGGCACCTCCGCCCGACAGTACAAAGCATCTTCTCCGGTTCGACTTCCGGGTCCAGTTCTGTTGGATACCGACGACACCGAGCGAGCGAGAAGCGGCACGCGAGGCGGAAGAAGACGCGGACCCGCAGAGCAATGGCGGGGCCGCCAACTGACGAACAGGCCCACTAACGAACAGGTCCACTGACGAACAGGCCCACTAACGAACAGGGACGACAAGGAGCCGACGTTCGGGAGAGAAACTCATGGATAAAGTCAAAATCGTACTGGCGGTACTGAAAAAATACCATTTTTGGGCCCTTTGCGGGCTGATTGTTCTGATAGCGTTGGGGAGTTGGG
>JAZFUB010000427.1:0-9708 GCA_036447015.1 Thermoguttaceae bacterium
CGACTTGTGCCAACTCGCCGAGCAGATCCTCCGGTTCCATCAGGCAGAACGAACCGGCCTGCCATTGTCGATGCAACTCGGTACCGGGAACGAGCATCAGCGTCAGCATCGAGAGATAGTGCGGATCCATCGCGCTGGCAACCCGGCCGGTGGCTTCGGCATGTTCTCGAGAGAGCTCCACACCGCCGAGCCCCAGCAGTGCGATGACCGACACTCGCATACCGGCCCGTTTCGCTTTCTGCACGGCCTCGACCATTTCGGCGGCCGTCACGCCTTTACCGACGCGGCGCAGCACCTCGTCGCTACCACTCTCCAGGCCCAGATAGACGAGTTGCAGCCCTTTCGCTCGCAGCGAGGCCAGTTCGTCGTCGGTCTTGCCGAGTATATCACGGGCACTGGCATAGATCCCCACTCGACGCAGGCGGGGCAGGGCAGGGGGGAGTGCGTCGAGAATGGCAACCAGCCGCGGCGTGCTCAGCACCAACGCGTTGCCGTCGGCAAGAAAGACACGCTGCGTGTCGGGAATCTCTTGCCCGGCCATGGCGATATCTTCGAGCACCTCGTCCGTAGAGCGCACCTGGAACGGCTTGTCCGAGTAGGTGCCACAGAACGTACAAGCGTTGTGCGAGCAGCCGTAAGTGATCTGCAGGATATAGCTGTCGGCCTCGCTGGGGGGGCGGACAACCGTGCCATGGTATCGCATGCATCCATCATACCCGGTGAGAGAATCCTCGTCGTGATCGCTTATCTCACGGCCAACGGCAGCGGCCGGAAGCCTGCATCGTCTTTCCACTGGAGGTTCTTCTTGCCCCGGTGTGTGCCGAAATACGGAGCGTTGGCGTCGATCCACGTGACGATCTTGATGAACTCCTCGCGGGTGAGATTCGCCTTGCAGGGGGCCGTACGAATCCGCTCGACCAGTTTGCTCCGATGCGACCCGAACGTCAGCGGCAACTCGGGCGCAACGTTGGCACTGCCGTAACCGTCGTTCAGATGGCTGACCAGGCCCTTGTCGATGAAATTCTCGTAGGAGCGGTCGTACAGCTTGGTCAGTTCGCCGCAGAGGTCCAGCTCGCCCGCCGGCAATTGGCCCGTCAATTGGCCCGACTCTTGGCCGTTGTGGCAGCCGACGCAATGTTTGTCCAAAATGGGCCGAATGTCGAGGGCGTAGTGGACGGTGCGAGGGCCGCGATCGCCCGGCTGGGGAGAGAGCATCTGCACGGGCCGGTTCAGGGCCGTCGGACAGGCGGTGATCCGCCCGGGAGCCCATTTGCGCCGCTCGTGGCACCCGATGCAGGATCTCTTTTCGCCGGGCATCAAGTTCACGAACGTTCGCATCCGCTGCAATTCCATGTAGTTCTCGTCGAGTGCCTGAAAGAAGAGGTTCTTCTCGGCCGGCACGGTGAAGTGGGCCGATCCGTCCTCGTGGACCGTGGCGATGCCGTGGATCTTCTTGATGTTCACATCGGCCCGAAGACTGACCGCCGATGCCTGCAAGCCCGCACCGTCGCCCTGCTGGCCCGACCGCCAACCGTCATCCCAGGACACGCCGATCGCCTCCATCACCCGAAGGTATTTGACTCTTCCGCGTTCGATGCCCGTGAGCCCCCGGTAGACGTCCTGCATGAACAGCGTTGCCGGCTTCTTCTCGCCCGTCTCTTTCGGTCCGTCCGTGCCGACAACCGGGGCTATCTCCGTGGGCCTGCGGCGAGGCCGAAGCGGGGTCGGTTGGAAGCAGGAGATCTCCGGGTCGCGATAGAGTTCGGCCCGGTTACCCCGTGCGTCCAACACGTAGATCCCGTAGCCGGTCGGCTCGCTGCACTGCGAATGGGGATTGTGAGCGACGAGGAAACACCTTTCCGACAGAGGAAAAGGTTCCTTGAAGTAGCCGAACGTTCTTCCGCTCCGATGATGGCTCATGCCCGGGAAGCCGAGCTCGGGCGTGATGTTGGTCATTCCCTCGGCGGTGCGCCGGTTCAGACGGCTGTCGACCAGCACGATCGGTCCGACCGACAGCCCACAGTGGGGCGCGGCGACCGTCACGATCCGTTGGCTGCCGGGGATGCTCCGCGCGTTGATCATCCCGGCCGGCAGGATGACGTCGTTCTTGTAGACGTGGGCCGAACCGCTGCCGTCGGGACGGATCGACCAGAGGCTCTGCACGTTGCCGAAACCCTTGTCGACGTACTCCCATCGCGTATAGATCACCCGGCCGTCGTCCATCACGCAAGGGGCGATCTCGTTGACCGGGCCGCCCGAGATGCAGCGCATCCCCTTGCCGTCGGCGTCCATCACGTAGAGCGACGTGACCGTCGAGCCGAAGCAGAAGACCCGCCGCTGCGATCGCGTGGAGGCGAACATGATGTTGCCGTCGGGCAGATAGCACGGGTCGCAATCCTCGTAGCGAAAACGCTCGCCGTAGTGCTCCATCAACTGGGCCTCCTCGGGCGCGTCGAAGGTGAGTTGCCGCAGATCGGTGCCGTCGATGTCGATCTCGTAGATGCGGTAGCCCTTGTTTTCCGCCTTCTTGTAGGCGAAGATCACCTTCTTCGCGTCGTAGGAAAGGTCGAAGCGGCCGAACAGCCCGCCGGCCAACTGCGGCGCGATCTCGGTCACCTTTCCGTCGGGTGCGACCGGCGAGAGGATGCAGAGATTGCCGCCCATCGTCCGGCTGCCGTCCCAGTGGTCGCTATAAATGTGGCTCGATCGGTAGGTGAATCGCTTGACGAACAGCAGCTTGTCGAAGTTCAACAGCGGATGGGCCAACATCGCCTCGCGCCGAAGCGACTTCAGCGAGTCCTCGACCTGCTGTATCTGCTCGGGCGAGCCGTGCACGGCCGCGGTCTGCTCCTGCCGCAACCGGGCCAATCGGCCCAGATACTCCGGCCCGTTGGGATAGCTCGGGCCGTAGTCTGCAATCAGGTCCTCGACGGCCGGCCGTAGCGTCGCGACGTTCACGCTACCCGGCGGCAAGAAGGCCGTTCGATAGACGGGCGGGATCCGGTTGACTTTCGCCATGGGGCCGTCCTGTCGCCAACCCAATTCGTAGCGAGCCCTTTCGCCGTTCTGCTTCTCCGGGAGTTTCAGCTCCGAACCGGTCGGCTCCCAGTCCTTCGGAAAGGCCACGGGCGACTCCAGCCGCAACGCGAGCACGTTGGGCGGCGCTGCCGCACGCGTGAGCTTCACCGTGTGCTTTCCCTTGATGACCGACAGCTTGCCGGCCTCTGCCCACTCGGCACCATGGCGACCCGACACGGGTGTCGGCCGTGCGTCGTGTACCTTGGGCCGGCGATACGGATAGGGCAACGAATTGCCGGTCACGTTTCCGCAACAAGTGCCGATCCTTTTGCCGTCGAGCCAGAGCGCCATCGGCCGCGGCTCGGGCGACGCGTAGCGGACGTGCAGCGTGTAGGTCGCGTCGACCGGAAAGTCGATGTCGTACTCGACCACCCATGGCAGTTGATCGGCACCGCCCGCCACCAGCTCGGGATACGTGTCGCGATAATCGGCGTATTGGCTCGGATTCGCATCGACCCGGGCATTCCCCCGATCGAACGCCCAGGCGGGAATCTCGAACGATCCGGCCGGTTTCACCTCGTCCGGGCCTGCCGCCATCCCGTCCGAAGAGACGAGAAATGCCACGCCGAGTATGACCAACGTCAACCGGCGAGAGCGCCACGACAGACACAATTCACTCCGCATCACAGGTCCTCCCGCATGAGAGACGAACAACTCGTTGACGCCGATGGATCCTCTAGCCGAAGTCCAAGCTAACGTACCCCCGATTGTCGCTCAACAAGTGCTTGCCTGTCAAGACCTTGTGTGATGGATGCCGACAGTCGGCCCCCGAGCCAACTTTGCCGTTCTCCTGTTGCGACGAGCCGTTTGCGTGCAAACCACGGCCATCTGTGTTATAGTGGAGGAATACCACGCGGGCATTGCACCTCTTGTTTCATGCTTGGAGCCGGACTTCCACGGAAGGCCGGTTGGAAGGCCCCATGATCGAAAGCCCTCACGCTTCTCGTCGCCGGCTGAGGGTCGAGTGTCTCGAGGATCGTTGCTTGCTGTCGGCCGCGGGTGAGTTCTACCAGCCGCCGCAGGTTCATCTGCGCGATGTGGACGGGTTTCTCAGCGGTCCCTCGACGGCCGGGCCGCTGGAAATCGCGATCGACTATGCCAGGAGCCATGCCGACGCGTTGGGCCTCTCCACCGGCGACCTGGACGACTTCGTTGTGGCCGACCGGTACGTCACCGGGCACAACGGCGTGACGCATCTCTATCTGCGACAGACGTATCGCGGGCTGGAGGTGCTCGGCGCCGATCTGAGCGTGAACGTCAGTGCCGACGGTCGCGTGATCAACACGGCCGCCAGTTTCGTGCCGGGGTTGGACGACACGGCCAAGGCGGTAGCCGGGCAGCCCGGGCTTACCGCCGTGGAGGCCCTGATCGCATGGGCTGAGGATTCCGGTTTGATCCCGGACGCAACCTCCTGGACGAAAGGTTCGGTACCGGCGGTCCTTAGCACCTTGGACGACCTCCCGCAGACCACGGTCCTGGCGGGCGGCGGAATCTCGTCGGAGGACATTCCCGCCGAACTACACTACGTGCCCACGCCCGACGGCGGCGTCGAGTTGGCGTGGCGGCTCAACATCCAGACGACCGACGGCCGCCATTGGTACGACGCGAGTGTCAGCGCCACCGACGGCGAACTGCTTTTTTCGAACGACTGGGCACACGGTGTGGCGGACGAGCAGTACAACGTCTTCGCTATGCCGTCGGCGGGTCCCCAGGACGGTCCGCGCAGCCTGGCGACGCTGCCGGCCGACCCGGTTGCTTCGCCCTTCGGTTGGCACGATATCGACGGCGTGGCCGGGGCCGAGTTTCAGATCACGGTCGGCAACAACGTGTCTGCTCAGGAGGATCGCGATGATGACAACAGCAGCGGTCTTCATCCTGATGGCGGAGTGGATCTGAACTTCGACTTCCCGTTGGACCTGGACGGAAGCCCGATCGTTTCCCAGTCGGCCTCGATTACGAACCTCTTCTACTGGAACAACGTGCTTCACGACGTTCACTATCAATACGGTTTCGATGAGGTGGCGGGAAACTTCCAACATAACAACTACGGGCGAGGCGGCACGGCGGGCGATGCGGTGCGGGCCGACGCTCAAGACGGCAGTGGTATCAACAACGCCAACTTCGCTACGCCGCCCGACGGTGAGCCCCCGCGGATGCAGATGTTTCTCTGGGAACCCGCCATCGGCGACCTGACGATCGATTCTCCCGAGGGCATCGCCGACGTCTATGCGGCCACCACGGCCGTCTTCGGTCCGACGCTCGATCCGGTTGGCGTCACCGGGCAGTTCGTGCTCGCCGAGCCGCTACTTGCCGGTCAGCCGTTGACCAATGCGAACGAGATCGCCGGCAATATTGCCGTGATCGATCGGGGAGATTTCTTTTTTGTGATCAAGGTCAAGCATGCCCAAGACGCCGGCGCGATTGGCGTACTGATCGTCAACAACGTCCCCGGCGATCCGGTGTTGATGGGAGGCGAGGACGAGACGATCACGATTCCCGCTTTGATGATCGACCAGGCAACGGGTACCCGAATCAAGGTGGCGATCGAGTCCGGTCCGGTCTCCGGCAAGTTGAGTTTGCCGGCGCGGCACGACCGTGATTCGAGTCTGGATAACCAGATCATCATCCACGAGTACGGGCATGGAGTGAGCACCCGCTTGACCGGCGGTCCGGGCAACGTGGGCGGGCTCGAGGGCGTGCAGAGCGGCGGCATGGGCGAAGGTTGGGCCGACTGGTGGGGGCTGATGCTGACCCAAACCGCCGAGGACGACCGGATGGATGCGCAGCGGTTCGCCCAGTACGTGAAATTCGGGCTGGGGTTGCGCCGGTTTCCCTATAGCTTCGACATGGACGTCAACGAGCTGACCTACAAAAACATCGCCGACGATCCCGAGGTACATGCCGTCGGTGAGATCTGGGCCTCGGCCCTTTGGGATCTGAACTGGCTGTTGATCGAAGGCGACGGCGGGGCCATGCCCGCGCTGGGCTTCGACTCGGATTTCTACCACGGCACGGGCGGCAACAACCTGGCCTTGCAGTTGATCATCGACGGGCTGAAACTCCAGCCGTCCAACCCGACGATGCTCGACGCGAGGGACGCGATTCTGCTGGCCGACACGAACAACAACGGCGGCGCCAACCATCGGGCCATCTGGACCGCCTTCGCACGACGCGGCATGGGCCTCAGCGCCAACGACGGCGGCGACCACAACAGCACGGACGTCGTCGAAGCGTTCGACATGCCGTTGATGCCCGCGATTGCGGGACGGCACATCTTCTACAACAACTCGGCCTTCGACGCGACGTCGGATGACCAGGCGGTGGCGACCGACAAGACGGCCTTGTTGCCCGGGCAAGCGGCAATGGCGGCCAACTACACCAGCTACAGCCGCGGCCTCAACGGGATCATGGTCGATGTGGCCGACCTGCCGCCGGCGGGGCCCGCGATCGTCGCCGGCGACTATTTTCAGTTTCACGTGGGCAACGACGGCCCGGACGGCTGGGTCGGCGCCCCCGATCCGATCAGCGCCACCTTGCGGACGGGTGAAGGCAACGGCGCGTCCGATCGGATCACGCTCATTTGGGAAGACAACGCCATCGAGCAGCAGTGGCTGCGGGTGACCGTGCTGGCCAATGCGAATACCGGGCTCGACGAGCCGGACGTCTTCTATTTCGGCAACGCCATTGCCGAGTCGGGCGACCGGGCCGTCAATACGATCGTCAACGCCACCGATGAGATCGTTGCCCGCAACTTCCAGCACGGCGCCGTCGATCCGGCGGCGATCGACGACCCCTTCGACTACGACCGCGACGGGCTGGTCGACGGCACCGATCAGATCATCGCGAGAAGCCACCAGACGAATCCCCTGACGATGTTGCGTCTGATCGCGGCACCGGCGATCGCGGCAGGGGCGGTCGATGGCGTTTTGGAGCAGGTCGCGGCAGAGACCTTGGCGAGCCAAATCGACTGGCTCTACGAACTCGAACAGTCGCGAGCGAAGCGCCGGCCCGTCGCGACGAGCGCATCGGCCGAAATGGCCGAAATGGCCGTCGACCTGCTGCTGAGGGCACGTTGAAGAAGTAGGGTGTGTGCTTGCACGCACGCGAGGAACTGTTAGCCGCTGGGCTTGCCCCGCGCTGGGAAGTGCTCGACGGTGTCGGTACTTCACAACGTCGGGCAAGCCCGACGGCTAACGATCACCTGGTAGTCGTGGCGAACATGCTCAAAAACACAGCCAGCGTGGGGCCCGGGAGGAGAGGTCCCGAGCCCGCACGCTGCCATGGCGTTGTTTTCGACTCTTAGACCGAGGTGGTTTGCTCCGTTCGCACGTCGTCGGTCTTGAAACGGCTGACCAAGTCGCGCAGGGCACCGGCTTGGGCTCCGAGTTCTTCGCTGCTCGACGCCATCTCTTCACTGCCGGCGGCGGCCTGCTCGGTGATCTGCGAGATCCCGGTGATGGCCTCGGCGACCTGACCGGCATTGCTGGCCTGCTCGATGGTGGCCGTGGCGATTTCGGAAATCTTCGACACCGTGGCCCCGACGCCTTCGATGATCTCCTTCAGTGCGTTTCCGGTCTCGTCGCTCAACTGGGCGCCTTCCTGGACCCGGCTGCTCGATTCCTTGATCAGCGAGGTGATCTCGCCGGCCGCCTGGTTGGACCGTTCGGCCAACTTGCGGACCTCGTCGGCCACGACGGCGAATCCCATGCCGTGCTCGCCGGCCCGGGCCGCCTCAATGGCCGCGTTCAGCGCCAAGAGGTTCGTCTGGCTGGCGATCTCGGAGATGACCTGGATGATCTCGGCGATCTGGTCGGAACTGGCGCGGATCAGTTCCATCGCTTCGATCGACTTCTGCACGGCCTGACCACCCCGTTCGGCCAAGTTGTTGGTCTTCTTGGCCACGACGTCGGCTTCGGAGGCGTTGGTTTTCACACCGTCGATCGACGCGTTCAGTTCCTCGACCGACGCACTGACTTCCTCGACGCTGGCACTCTGGGTCTGAGCACCGGATGCCAGCGACTGGGCACTTTCGGCGATGACGCGCGAACCCTCGTTGAACTGGGCAGCGCTCTCGGTCACCTGGCCGATGACGTTGGAAAGATCTGCAAGCATTCGCTTGATTCCGGCAGCCAACTCGTCGATGGCCTCGTCGCCTGCGACCGTGACCTGGCGGGTCAGGTCGCCCTCGGCCGCCGCGGCGACGACCTCCAGCAGGCCGTCTACCTTGCCGCGGAGGACTTCGGCCTTTCTGCGTTCCTCTTCGGCCAGTTGGCGTTCCTTCTCGGCCTCTTCTTCCTGACGTTTGCGTTCGGCCTCGGCCTGCTGTCGTTCCTTCTCGCCCTCTTCCTCTTGGCGTTTCTTCTCCGCCTCGGCCTGTTGACGTTCGGCCTCGGCCCGTTCCTCTTGGGCCTTCTTCTCCCGTTCTGCCGCCTCCTTGACTTGATCGAGGGTGTTGGCGGAGGCTTCCACGGCCGTGTTCAACGCCGTGGCCATCCGCCCGATTTCGTCCTGGCTGTCAATATCGAGTCGCTGTGAGAGGTCACCCCCGGCGACCGCTTCCAGAACCGCCACCGTTTGGTTGAGAGGTTTCGTGATCCCCCGCGTGATGAACCAGGCAATGAAGATACCGATGAAAACCCCCACGATCGCCGCCACAATCACGATCGTCTGCAGCAACTGGCTGTCGGCGGCCAGCAGGCCGGCGTCGGTGGCCATCAAGGATTGTTGATCCGTGAGCATTTCGTCAAGGAGCTGCTTGGCTTTGGCGCCTCGCGGGGCGGCTTCGGTGCCCAGCAGCTTGTTGCCGACGTTCCAATCGGCCGAGCCGCGAATTGCAAACATCTTCGCCGGCAGCTGATCGAACTCGGCCCGGTATTTCTCGTACTGGGCGAACCAATTGCGTTGCTCGTCGTTGAACAGGCCGTGGTTCTTGCGCAGCGAGGCGAGCCGGGCCGTATTGATCTGCCACTTGGCCTTGAATTGGTCGGCAAACTTCTGGTCGCCGCTGAGCAGATAGGCCCGAATGGAGGCCAGCCCCGTGGCCATCGACCCGCGGGAGTCGGCCAGCAGCGCCAACAAGGCCTTACGCTCGGCCGTAGCCTCCAGAGTTTTCTCGAGGTCGATCAGGCCGGTAACGGCCTCGAGTATTTTTGCCGCCCGCGGGGCGGCGTCCGTAAGCAGGATCTTCATGGCAGGCTGGTTGTCTTCGGTCTGACAGACGTCTTCGACCTGCCGTTGGGCGTCCTTGAATTCGCCCAAGACCTGCTTGAGTTCCTTGAGGATCTCCACGTTCTTCGGATTGGTCCAGTTCTTGGAAAGCTCGGTCAGACTGGCCAGGTCTTCGTCAATCGACTTCCAGGCGGCGGCCCGACCTTGTTTCATTTTGTCGCCGCCGAGGATCATGTAGCCGCGCAGCGCCGCCAGCGACTCGTTCACTCCGTTGAGCACACTCAGGGAGGCCTTCACGGTCGGCTGGCGACCGTCCATCACTCGGGTTTGAACGGCGGTGACGGTATTGACTTTGTAATACGTCACGCCGGTGGCCACGCAGATGATGGCGATCATCGCGGCGAAGCCTAGGCCGAGCTTTTTGCCAATCGTCCAATTCAACTTGTTTCCAAAAGCAAAGCG
>JAZFUB010000428.1:0-7809 GCA_036447015.1 Thermoguttaceae bacterium
TGCTTGACGAACTGACGTCCCCAGTCTTCGGCATCGGAAGAAATGTACTCGGTCTCGTGCTGACCTTGCAATTCAAGCGATTCGTCGTCGGGCATTGTCGGACTCGGCGGAATGCTTGTTGACGGTATGCAGCACTCTTGAAGTTGCGATCGGCAGCGCCTGCAAGAGGTGCTCCGCAGTGACTACCTGGGAGTCCTTTGCCAGTTGCAGGGCGGCGAACTGCAATTCCTTTGCGAAGAGGTTCTTCCATTCAATCGCCATCCGGGCCGCCTCGAATTCAATTCTCCCATTCGATTGCGTGCCAATCATTTCAACCTCCGTATAAAGTCTGACACGTTGCGGTACCAACGACCGTCAGCCCGCTGCTGCCCAGCCCACGACCAATCTGCATTATTGGCGAGCAATTCTCGCATCATCCACGAGTTTCCACAACATCAGTGTTGCTAATCTAGGGAAAATGGGGAATTCGCATCCAGGTTTGCGTGTCGATCTGTTGATGAGGCAGACACGAGACGGTCGGTCGCGGAACATCCCGACAAACGACGGTTCAAACAGATCTCAGAACGGCCCTACAACTGCTCGACGATCCCTACCAGGAACTTCGCCAGTCGCTCGGATGCCAGCAGTGCGTTCTCTTTGAGTTGGTACATGTCTTTCGCGCTCGACGGGCGGTTCCAGATGGCTCCGGCGGCGGCTCCTAGTTGGGCCGTTTTGGTCTTCTGCTTCAACAGGTTCTCGACGTCCGGCGGTAGTTCGTCGTCGACCGCGTCGCTGATGACGCGGACGGCCAGGAACCGTACCTGTCGGCGGCGGCAGACCTCGGCCACGGCGTAGGTCTCCATGTCGACGGCCATCGCGCCGTATTGCTCGCCGAGCGAACGTTTTTCGTCGGGCAGACGGATGATCCCTTCGGCGGTCAATAGCCGACCGACGTGGACGCCCGGCACCGCGGCCAGGGCGGCCGGGTCGATCTTCAGATCCAGCTCCAGCCGGTTGCCCGACGTGTCGACCAGGTGGTCGGCCATGAGGATGTCGTTGCGTTGGAGCTTCGAATGCAACCCGCCGGCAAACCCGGCCGAGACGACCCACTGGGGCTGATGGCCCTCGATCAGTGCTTCGGTCGCCTTGGCCGCCGCACTTCGGCCCGGTCCGGAGCGGACCAGCGCCATGGCCCGGCCTTTGAGCCCACCCTCGCGGACGGTGAAGCCGTGACCGCGGGTCGAGACCATCCCGTCAAGCCGATCCTCCAGACAGCCCGACTCGATACTCATCGCGAAGACGATCCCCACGTGACACGGTGTCGGTTGCTGCTGGGTGTGCGAGTCGGCCGGCTGCTCGGAAGCCTCGCGGAACTGCTCTTTTGCGGCCTCGACGACCGTCTCGCGGACCTTCTGCTTCGCTGCATTTCGAAGCAAGTTGCCAAGCAGGTAGCGGAGTACCATCGGTCGCACTCTTGGGATCACGTGGGGAGAGGATCCCTCAAGCATAGCCGAGCCGACCGCGATTGAAAAGAGCCCGTGCGGCTTTCGTCATTGTGGGTGCCGTCCGGGAATACCGTTACGCCGTGCATGTAGCGTCCAAGCCCACCGGCTGCGTCCGGTGGGACCTGGCGTACAGACTCGGTCGGTCCCACCGGACGCAGCCGGTGGGCTTGGGATGTACCTATGCGAATTGAATTTCCGGACGGCCTCACGCAAGCGTGGAACATGGCACCCGAGCCCGTGCGCTGTGCGTTGCACTGGCGAGACGCCGGTGGCACGCCTACTCGGGTACGATGGCTACCAACTCCTGGCAGACGGCTTCGAGATGGGCGGAGCCGATCGTCTTTTGCTCTTCGGCGAAACCGATCAGCAGGGCCAGGTCGCAGAGACGGTTGATGCGTCGGGCAATGCCGTGGGTCAGCGTGTGAAGCGTGACCATCGCTTCGGGGTCGAAGATCGGCCGTACGGCGCCGGCCACCTTCAGACGATGGGTCGCGTAGTCGGCCGTCTCCTGCTGACTCAGCGGGCGAAGCAAGCACTTGACCGCCAGCCGCTCTTCCAACTGCGGCATCCGCTGCAATGTCGGAAGAAGGCTGGTGTGGCCGACCAAAAGCAACGTCAGGCCCGGTTGTCCGGACCACTGGAAGTTCATCAGCAAGCGAATCGCCTCGAACGTGTGCGAGTTGTCCAGCAGTTGGGCTTCGTCGACGACCACGACCGCATGCCGACCTTGATGGGTATTGTCGCCGAGAAAGCGTTCGATCCGGCTGACGCTATGCCGTACGCCCGCGTCGTATTTCTTCGAACTGGAGCCGTCGAGTTCGTCGGCCAGGTAGGCGAGCAGTTCGGCAGTCGACATCTGAGGGAAGACGAGGTGAATGAAAGGCTGGAACGTTTCGTCGAGCACCTCGCGGAGCATGCCGGCCACCAGCGTTTTTCCCGTACCCTCGGTACCGGCCAGCAGCGCGCCGCCCCGGCGGTTCTCGATCGCATAGCGCAGTTTCAACAGCGCAGCCTGATGCGACTCGCCCGGGAAATAGAAGTCGGGGTCGGTCGCATTGTCGAACGGTTTTCGGCTCAGTTGCCAGTAGGACTCATACATGCCGATTCGCCGGTAGATTCTCGATCGCCGGGCGGATCGGTTCGGCCGCCCAAGGAGTGTTCGCGCGGGTCCCTCAAGTGGGAACGAAGTTTTCGACGACGCCTGCCGAAGCGATGCCCGTGGCCGCCAAACGACGCTGCACTGCGCCCAGGTGATGTGGCGGCGTGGTGGAAACATCGTGTACCAACATCACGGCCTCGAGCCGGGCGACGATTGCTCGCACGAGTGAATTCTCGGCCCTCGCAGCGTCGTCCGAGAGTCCGGCGTCCAAGGTTCGTTCGTCCAACGGATCCATATCGACCAGGACGAGGTCGTAGTTCTCGCGTAGCATTCGCAGGCTTTCGGCCATGCGAGATTCGGTCTCGGGCGACTGGTGAACCAGGACAAGCGGCCGGCAACAGGGCAAGACGGCCAGCCGGTTGTCGACGGCCTCGATGACCACGTCTTCCAACGGCATGCGGCCCGTCAAGACTTCCTCCCAGCCGAACTCGGGAGCCAATCCCAATTGTCCGGCGAGGCGGGGCTCTTCGAATTGAGCGTCGACCATCACGATTTTCAATCCCCGCCGGACCAACCGTTGTGCGGCACAGAGCAACATGGTGGTTGCCCCCTCGCCGTGCCGGCAGGCTCCGATCGCCAGTACGCGATGCCGACGAGCCATCGCCGCCGCAAGGCCGTCGGTGAGCCGGTCCAGTGCCGAGGGAGCGGCTTTGTCCAGACGCAGACAGGTCTTCGGCAAGGTGTATCGCTCGACCTGCAACATCGGCAAGAAGGGCCGATCGGCCTTTCCGCCGTCATCAGACGCTTCCTCCGCCCGGGCGACCTCCACCTTTTCCGAATCCGCCGTTTCAGGTGAGTCCTCGAAGGGCAAGATATCCGTATCGGCCGAAGTTTCCGCCTCGAGAACTCCCGTGCCCGGCATCTTCGCGTCGGAAGGTTCCGTCTTCGTGGCTTCCTCGGTATTGCCCGTGGTATCGCTTGCCCGGCTCGCCGATTCGATTGGCAAATGCGGAGCGGGAACGGACGATTCGTCGGCTGCGAAGATCGGCTGGAGTGTCGGGGCCGGATCGATCCGATGGACCGAGTTGGCGCGATGTGCGGGATCGGAAAGATCCAA
The DNA here is from genome assembly GCA_036447015.1 of Thermoguttaceae bacterium. GTDB lineage: Bacteria > Planctomycetota > Planctomycetia > Pirellulales > Thermoguttaceae > JAZFUB01. The sequence continues at coordinate 3,701 of JAZFUB010000428.1, forward strand.
AGTACCGAGCGACCGGCGCATCCGGACGCCACTCTCGCCGGACGCGGCAAGGCCCGTCCCCTTGAGATCCGTCCCCTTGAGATCCGTCCCCTTGAGGCTTGTCCCCGTGCGGAGAAACGCCGGCACGTCGCTTTTCACGATGTGTGCCTCGTCGATCTTCAGCGTCTCTACTTCAGGCGTTTCACTTTCGTCGGTCGGCGGCGGTGATCGCGGCGACGAATCATTGCCTTGGTCGGAGGACTCCTCAAGCGCATCGAGTAGTCTTTCGGGAGCGATCGGCGCCGATGCATCGGTCGGCTGCGGCGATTGCTGCTCGTCCGTGGCGCTGCTCGACAGAACCGGCTTGGCGGAATCGGGTGGCTCCGCCGAAGCCCTTTCTTTCTGCAGGTAGGCTTTAATGAACGCTTGATCGAGCGCGGTCATCGGTCGTCCTGAAAGGTTGTTTTCCAATGATGCCTTCGAGTCGCGCCACTCCCGGCTCTGCCGGGCGGCCCGTCCAGGTCGGAGGACTGACACGCGACTCGGGTGAGTATGTGGTTTGCCCGTCGGATGGGTGGCGGTTGCGATACTCGGCCGGAACAGCAGTGACGTGCTGTGGGAGCACGAACTGATGGTTCGCCTCGGCCTGAGACTCGCGATAGGACCGATAGTAGGTCGCCCCGGAGGCTCGAGCATCGTATCGATTACTGTAAGCGGGCGCCGCATCGACTGCGGCCGGTAGGCCCGACGTGGCAGCCGTTGGTGGTGGAGTGAAGTTCGGCGGGACGGTTACCGAATGACTCCGGGCCGGATTCGGCCATGCCGAACTCAGCGGCTCCGAGTCGGTCGAAGGGGGTGTCGGCCGATTGCTCCAATTGGGCGTCCGGTCGCTGACACGCGGAATGTCTGTTGGAGTCTGCCAAGTGGGCGCCGACTGCGGAGCGTCCCAAGCCGGCTGTGGAGCGTCCCAAGCAGGCGCCGTCGTGGCGGGGGCCGGATTGACCGATGCTCGAACCTGTCCGCCCATGGCAGGCGTCTGCGTCGACCCCTCGGCCGCGCGCGGAGCGTCTGCCCAGGCCGGCAACTGCGGAACCTTCGGCTGGAAATTCATCTCGGGCACCGGTGACATCGACGCGCCCGGCTGGACGAACCCGGGTGCGGACTCATCGCCGCCAAACAGTGGAGCCTCCGGGGCGTCCGGGGCCGGACTCTCCATTTGCCAGTCCGAACCCTCGTTGTCCGAATTCGAGTTGCCCCGGTCGAGCAAGTAGGGAACTGTAGCCACCAGGACGATGCACACGCCGACGGCGAGCAAGATCTTCGTGGAAAGGTTCTGGCCGAGGATGCGGCGGTCGATGGTGGGCCGCGACGTGCCCGGGGCGTCTGCCACTGCGTCCAGCGCCGGAACCCGGGCGACCACACGCGTCTCGGTGATGACGCCGTCCGCCCGCGTCGAGGGCGAAACGCCCTCTCTCGCAACGGGTTGCGTCATTTCGGGATCGCTGTCCGGGCGATCGTCTCTGGCGTGCTCCTCCATGGCGAAACCCTCTGTCAGCTAGTTTTCCCACGCTTTCCAGCGCGCACGGGGGTAAGAGAACTCGTTCCTTCTGGAAGTCTATCGGTTCAGGATTGTAATGGTCTTGAGTGTTACAGCGTATTTGTCGGCTGAAAGCGTTGGTTAGTTTGGGTAGTCGGCGCAGTGTGGGTGCATTCAACAACGGGCTTCCGACGAATCCTGCGGCATTCCGCATAACGAACTACCACTTAGGGATGGGATGGATCGCCCTTGCGTGGTGTCCGTCGAGCCATGGTGGAATGCGTCGAGCGGATGGCGTATACTCGTTGCGTGCCCACCGGTTCCCGGGCAATCGGGTTCGCCCGCCATCCACCGTTATCACCCCGGCACCAGAGACGACACCATGCAACGGTCGCCGAAGAGTCGGTTCGCTTTCTGGTTTCTTACTGTCGCGACGGTCGTACTGATTCTTGCTCCACCGATCGCCGATCGGGCCGGCGCGGCCGCGGCGCAACGCCCCAACGTCGTTTTGGTGATGACCGACGACCAGGGCTACGGCGACGTCGGTGTCCATGGCAATCCGATGATCAACACGCCGAATCTCGACCGGCTCCATGGCCAGAGTGTGCGGCTGACCGATTACCACGTGGACCCGACCTGTTCGCCGACGCGATCCGCACTGCTGACGGGCCGTTACTCCAGCCGCACGGGCGTCTGGCACACGATCATGGGCCGATCGCTGTTGCGTGCGGGCGAGGTCACGCTGGGCGATGTCTTCGAGCAGAACGGCTACGCCACGGCCATGTTCGGCAAGTGGCACCTGGGCGACAATTATCCCTTGAGGCCCGAGCATCGCGGCTTCCAGGAAGTCATTGCCCACGGCGGTGGCGGCATCACGCAGACGCCCGACTACTGGGGGAACGATTACTTCGACGACACCTACTGGCACAACGGTGTGCCGACGAAGTACGAAGGCTACTGCACCGACGTCTTCTTCGACGGGGCGCTGGCGTTCATCGAGAAGAACCGCGAGGAGCCGTTCTTCGCCTATATCGCCACGAATACGCCCCACGGGCCGTTGAACGTCGACCCCAAGTACAGCGAACCGTACGTCCAGAAGGGTGTTCCCGCCGGCATGGCGAAGTTCTACGGAATGATCGAGAACATCGACGAGAACATGGGCCGGCTGATGGTCAAACTCGACGAGTGGGGGCTCGACGACAATACGATCCTGATCTTCACGACCGACAACGGCACGGCCGGCGGAATTGCCGGGACGCCCAAAACACCCAAGAAAGGGCAGCCCGCGGCGAAGGAGAGTTGGCGCGGATTCAACGACGGCATGCGCGGCAAGAAAGGTTCCGAGTATGACGGCGGCCATCGCGTGCCCTTCTTCATCCGATGGCCGGCCGGCAAACTGACCGGCGGACGCGACGTCGACCAGATCACGGCCCATGTCGACGTCCTGCCGACGCTGAGCGATCTGTGCGATCTGAAACCGGTCAAGACGTTGCCGCTCGACGGTGTTAGTCTGGCACCACTGTTGAGACAAACGACGAGCGACTGGCCGGCAAGGACCCTGTTCGTCCATTCCCAACGCATCGAGCATCCCGAAAAGTGGCGCAAAAGCGCCGTGATGACCCAGCGCTGGCGATTGGTCAATGGCAAGGAACTCTACGACATCCAAGCCGATCCGGGCCAGACGAAAGACCTTGCCGACGAGCAGCCCGAGGTGGTGGCCAAGCTAACGAAGCAGTACGACGGTTGGTGGGACGGTCTGCGTGAGCGTTTTGACGAATACGTGCGGATCGTCATCGGCGCCGAGCAGGAGAATCCCACGCGAATCACCTGTCACGACTGGCACGGGGCCAGTGTCCCATGGAACCAAGGGCAGGTCCGCAGTGCTCCGTTTGCGAATGGCTTCTGGGCCATCGACGTGGCACGCGACGGGACCTACGAGTTCACGCTCCGCCAGCAACCGACCCCGGCGAACTTTCCGATCCAAGCGACCGAGGCCCAACTGAAGATCGGCGGCGTCGAACTGAGCAAACCGATCGAAGACGGGGCGACCGGCGTGACGCTCACCGCCGAACTCAAAGCGGGCCAAACCCGTATGGAAACCAGTTTCACCGACGCAAACGGCAAGTCGCGCGGTGCGTTTTTCGTGTACGTGCGGCGGCTGCCGTAGCCGTTCGTTTAGCTGCCGCCGGTACGGCGACTCAAGAAGTAGGGTGGGCACTGCCCACCAAAAACCAAGAGGAATACGTCAAGCGAGTTTTGGTGGGCGGTGCCCACCCTACGATCACCTCTACCAACAAAGGATGAAAGCATGACCAAGACACGATTCACAATTCTGACTCTCACCACCGCGTTGATCCTCTCGGCCACGTCTCTGTGGGCCGCAGAGAAGGAGTTCGCTTCGATCTTCGACGGCAAGACGCTCAAGGGCTGGACCCAACGCAACGGCATTGCGACCTATCGGGTCGAAGACGGTGCGATCGTCGGCCGCACGGCCAAGAGTAGTCCCAACTCGGTCCTCTGCAGCGACAAGGCCTATTGCGATTTCGACTTGATCGTCGAGTTGAAAGTCGATCCGGGCCTGAACTCGGGCATC
>JAZFUB010000429.1:0-3714 GCA_036447015.1 Thermoguttaceae bacterium
ACCCTACGACAACTGGACAAGTCCAAGAAGAAGCCGAATGATCCTTGAATCGCTCGTTGATCGCTTCTGTGTGCAAGGTCACCGCCTACGACTGTGTTGCTTCCCTCGCTTGCGCTTCGGGTTCGTATGAGAAAATGGCTCATTGCCCACCGGCAACCGTCTGTTGAGCATCGATCCAGGAGCGGATGTTCGCTTGCTCCTCGTTCTCGTGTCGCCGGCGTTTCTCCTGGAAGTGGGCGTAGAAGTCGCGATCCTTTTCGGTCCAGGCGGCCGCTTCGGTGTAATCGCCGCAATAGGGCACCAACAGATCGATCCAGCATGCGATCTTGGCCATCTCCTCGGCGGACAGTTCGACCTTTTCGTGCCCTTCTTCCAACAGCGTCATCAGCCGGCTGGTGGCCGCACCGCGGTGATAGGGCGGCAGCATCGCCGGGCCCGACATGCTGTTGATCCAGTTGACCATCGGATGGTCGTAGTCGCCGTTGGAGCCCTTCGTGTGGGTGAGCGACAGGTACGCGTAGCTCAACTCGCGTTTCATTTTGGCGATCACGACCGTCTCGCCCGAGAGGTTCGGCGCGTCCTTGCCCGACGTGTGGCACTGGATGCAATGGCGGTCGAGGATCGGCTGGATCTCTTTGACGAAGCTGAATCCGCGTGGGGGGCCGAAGAACGGTTCGAGCTGCTGGGGGCCCGCCTTCATGGCCAGCGAGAGGCTCGGGTTGGCCATCGGGGTGCTGTTCTTCGCTTCGTGGCAGCCGATACACGACTGGTTTTCGCCGGGCATCAGGGTGGCCCAACTCCGCATGGTCTGCACCACGTAGCCGCGCTCGTCGAGTGCCTGGAAATAGACGGGCGTTCGGGCGGGAGCCTCGAAGAAGACCGAGCCGTCCTCATGGACTTTGGCCGACCCGAGCACGACTTTGGTATCCCACGACGCGTTGCCCACGGCGATCGGCGTCGAGACGGCCGAGTTGCCACCCGGTCCGCTTTGATTGGCCGAACCGATCCCGGCGGCACGGAACTTCAGGGCCACGACGCGCAGCCGCTTGACGGTTCCGCGCTCGATGCCTTCGAGGCCTTGCCCCATGTAGATGTCCTGGATGAAGAACGTGCCGGTCGTGCGGCGGTAGTCGACCGGGCTGGGGCGGATGTGCGGCGCATTGCGTGGGGCCAGCGGCACGATCTGTTTGCAGCCGATCCCTTCGCCCGACTCGGGCCCCTCGACCAGCAACTCGCGGCGCCCGTCGGTGTCCATGAAGTAGATATTGAACCGGCCAAGCTTCCCCTCGGGCGTCGGCAGGGCAAATGTGACGAGGAAGTGGTCTTCGTCGAGCGGATAGGGATGCTGGAACTGATTTCCGCCGAGGCCGTACTTGTCGACGCGAATCGGCTCGGTGTGTCTCACCGGCGCGATCAGTTGCACGCCGCGTCCCTCCTGACGACCGACGGCCGGATCGATGATCCCCAGTTTGCCAAGGGCCGGCATATGATGGCCCGTGATGATCGCGAGGATCTTGCGGCTGCCGGGAATCTTTCGTGCGTGGACGATGTTCGTCGGAAACCAGGAGTTGCCCCCGTAGAGTTCGCGTTGGGCCGTGCCGTCGGCGTTCATCTGGAAGAGCGGCTGCGTATAGATCTGTGCCCGATCGTTGTAGTCCCAGCGCGTGTACAGCACGCGGCCGTCGTCGCTGACCGTGGGAAAGATCGTGTGGACCTGGTCGAACCCGACGCGCCGCATGTAGCGGCCGCGGCGATCCATCAGGTAGAAATTGCTCACTTCGGTCCAGTTGCAGTCGACCGTCTGAATGCAGCGAGTCGAGTTGAACAGGATCTCGCCGCCGGGCAGATAGACGGCCTCGTAGTCGGCCACGCCCAGCCCGTCGGTCAGTTGGCGAACTTGCCGTGTGGCGAGATCCATTTCGTAGACGTGATAGTCGTCGTCGCGGTCGGACTTTTTCCACGCGAACAGCAGATGCTCGCCGTCATACGAAACGTCCGGATTGCGCAGCACTCCGGTGGAATCTTCCAGCAAGGTGCGAACGGTGCCGTAAGGGCCGTCCATTTCGAGTACGTTGATCGCCGAGCCGGGCCGGAAGAACCGAAAGCCCTGGGCATCGGAAACCGCTTCGGTGTATTTCCAGGTGTTCGGGATGTGCCGGTGTTGGTTGAAGACGAACCGGTTCCATCGCGTCAGCAACGGTTGCAGACGCATTTCTCGCCTCAGTTCACATGCCCGCAGATACAGGCTTCGCCAACGCGGATCGTTGCCCGGCGTCTTGGTGCGGATCAAGCGATCCAACTCCGTGCGAACGGTTTCATCCGTCGTGCCCAACTCTTCCAACACGCGAGCGAGCATCCGCCGCTCGACGATCGCGTCATGCTCGCTGACGAAACAGGTCAGGTGCTTCAAGACGGGCGCGTCGGGTTTCGATTCGGGGGCCTTGAGGTGCTCCTGTCGCCACTGCCGCTTTTCGGCTTCGAGCGCGTCGGGCAGTTCGATGCTCATGTAGTCTTGCAGCATCCAATCCCGAACGACGCCGTCGCGCGAGGCGGCCTGCCGATCGGCCGGCGCCTTGGCCATGCAGTCGGTTGCACTGATCGTGGACAACGCGAACACGATGACCGCTGATATTCGCCGTTTCATGCCGTTCTCCCAGGTTTGGATAGCTTTCGTTTAACGCCCAGCCGAAAGCGCCGGCTTGAGTTGGGCTCTTCGCAGACCGGAGCCGGCGCCTTCGGCTGGGCGTTGAACGAGACCCAGCGTCGGGCAAGCCCGACGGCTAACGATTCCATCGCACGCACCACTCCATCTTAGCGAAAACGGCCGTCTCGTGCAATCGCCATGCATCGACCGTGGCGTGGCTGCCCGTGACGTGCTACAATCGGCAAACAGGCTAGTTCCCTCCACTCACGACACACACCCTACTTGTTTTACGGCTTCCGCACGTCGAGGCAGAGCAGTTTGCCTCGGCTGGTTCGGCAGTAGATCTTTCCATCGCAGAGCACCGGCACCGTCCAATGGGCCGAATGTCCGAGATCGGCTACGGCGAGCACCTTGTAGCCACGGGAGTTGACTTCGGCGACGACCAACTCGCGTCCCCAGGAGATCATCTTGCCGTTGGCGATCATGAACGTGTCCGATGCTTTCAATCGCGTCGGCTCGCCGGCGTCTGATTCAACATCAAACGTATCGGTCGACCATTGCATCCGGCCGCTTTGCAGGTCGTAGCACTGGAGGATCCCCACGCCTTCGCTCGGTTTGCCGATCGGCTGGTCCACACCGTAGACGCATCCATCGTAGAAGATGCAGCTATGATACCAGGCGGCTAGGTCCGGGAGCTTGTAGAGCACCTTCGGCTTGCCGCCGGAAACCTCCAGACAGTAGGAAAACCCTCGCATATAGGGCGGATGGTACTGGGCGAAGATTCGGTTTCCAACCACGATCGGCGTGGTGGCAACGGTCCCGCGATGATCGTCTCGGCCCAGCGGATACTCGGGCGGCGCCAGTTCGTACCGCCACAACGTCTTGCCGTCGTTCGGAGCTATACCCACAACGCTCAGACAGCTCAGCCAAACTACACACGCCGTTCCATCGATGGTGCAAGCGACCGGCGACGACCAGAACCCGAACGTGTCGTGTCCCGGTTGCAGCGATCGCCAGACTTCTTGGCCGGTCTTCCTGTCGAGCCCAAGCAACATGCCACCGTCGAGTCG
>JAZFUB010000430.1:0-9402 GCA_036447015.1 Thermoguttaceae bacterium
TTGCGAGATTTCGTTTGCGGCTGACGTTTCTTGCTTGCGCTCCTTGCACGACTCATGGCCAGACTCCTTTCTGACTGGATCATATCCAGTTGGGTGGAATGGGGAGTCTGGCCTTTTCTCATATCCTCCGATTGGTGAAAACCCCAGTTTTCCCGAGAAAAAGTCCTTCACGGCGTTGCCCTTCGGGGCTGAAATCGCTTGCAATATCAACGCGAAACGAGGTCTCATTTCGCTGCAACATCGTAGCACAACAGCAGGTTTCCGTCGCGTAGGTAGAGTTTCCCATCAAGGATGACCGGGTGCGGCCAGGCTCGCCGACCGCTTCGGTCGGTTTGGTCGAAACTTCCTTTGAGGTTGAACTTCTCCGGCGTGGCTTCGATCAGCACGACCTGGCCCGAGTCGTAGCGGAAGACGAAGTGTCCGTCGGCATAGACGATCGCGGCCGAGCCTCGCGAGGGGGCTTCCGGCTTCCAGTGGATCTTGCCGGTGAGGAAGTCGAGACAGACCGGCGTGCCATTGTTCTGGCCGTCGCCGCCGTAGAGTTTGTCGCCCAACAGCACGACGGCGCCGTGGTGGTTCTCGAAGTCGTCGGGCGTGAGCCAGTAAACTTCTTCGACGTTGAACTTGCCGCCGTCGAGCGTCACCTTCAGCAGTGCGCTGCCCGTCTTGTAGCTCGACGTGACGAAGACGTGGTTGCCGTGGGCGAGCGGCTTGGTGATGTTGGCCGTTCGGTTGGCCACGCGGTTGTATCCCCAAAGGAACTTGCCCGTTGCGGCGTCGACACTGATCGCTCCGCGGCCGACGATCTGGATATACTGCCGCACGCCGTCGATCTCGGCGACTATGATCGACGAATAGGCGGCCCCGTCCTTGCCCTCGTCGCCGATCTCCTGCATCGGAGCCTTCCAGACGGTGCTGCCCGTCTTTTTGTCGAGCGCGACGATGATCGCATCGTCGGCCCCGGGCGTGCAGACGAGTTTGTCGCCGTCGATCAGCGGCGATTCGCTATACTTCCAGCCCGACATCATCTTACCGCCGAAATCGTCGCCGAAGTTTTTCCTCCAGACGAGTTCTCCGGTATCGGCTTTCACACAAACAAGATCGCCCGAGGTGCCGATCGCATAGACCAGCCCGTCGTCGACGGTCGGCGTGCAACGGGAACCGTCTCCGTGCGGCCCGCCGACTCGCGTGGCCCAAAGCCTTTGACGCGTGTTGAGATCGAAAGCGATCACGAACTGCGACTCATCGTCGCCCTCTTCCAGGTCGCCCATGGTGAAGATTTTGTCGTCGGCGATCGAGACGCTCGAGTAGCCTTTGCCCAAACCTTCCATCTTCCAGAGCAACGTCGGTCCGCCCTCGGGCCACTCCTGCAACAGACCGGTTTCAGTGGAAATCGAGTCGCGCTGCGGGCCGTGGAACTGGGCCCAATCGGCTGCCGACGAGACACCGACCCAACCGAGAGAGACGATCAAAGCAAGCGGCAACGAAGTTCTTCGCAAGTTCATGTTTCTTCCCTTGGTGCAAGCAAAAGTAGTGTGTGATTAGAGTGTCCAACCCTCGCGATACTCGCGGCGGATGTACTGGTCGGCCTCGGGGCAGTCGACCGCCTTGAGGTTCTTCGCGTCCCATTGGAGCTTTTTGCCGACCCGATAGGCGACGTTGCCCAGCAGGTTGTTCTCGATCAGCAACCCCGAGTAGTCGAAGTTGCAGGTCGTCGGCTCGCCCGTCTTGCAGGCGTGGATCCACTCCTTGTGATGTCCAAGCGACGGCGGAATCGACTGCTCCGGTCGCTCGAAATCCTTGAATTCGTCCTCCGGCAGCAGGAAGTGCTTTCCGTAGTCAGCCAATATCTGGCCTTTATCGCCGTTGAACAGAATGCCCAGGCCCCACTTGCTCAGGTCGAAGCCCTCGGGCGACTCGGGACGTTGGATGCCGTCGTTCCAGAAGAGTTTCACGGCCGGGCGGTCTCCGACGGCCGGATGCTCCCAGCCGATCTTCATCCACCGCGCGTTCGTATGCGGCGAGGCGGGCATCGGATCGCCAACGGCCTCGCACGTGGTCGGATGCTTCAGCTTCAAAGCCCAGAAGGCCAAGTCGATCACGTGGCTACCCATGTCGCCGAGCGTGCCGTTGCCGAAATCCCACCAGCGGTTCCAAGTCAGGTTGCCCGGCATGTATCGCGAGTTATAAGGCCGCCAAGGCGCCGGTCCCAGCCACAGATCCCAGTTAATATGCTCGGGAAGCGGATCCTCACCCTCGGGCAGCCCGCCGCCGGGTCCGATTCGGCCACACCAGCAATGGGCCTCGCGAACGGTGCCGATCGCGCCGGACTGGACCAACTCGACCACGCGACGATAGTTCCCGCCCGCATGGATCTGCGTGCCCATCTGGGTCGCCAACTTGCCCTTGTTTTCGAGATACGTCTCGCGAACCGCCCGGGCCTCGTGAACCGAGTGGGCCAACGGCTTCTCGCTGTAGACGCTCAATCCGCGCCGCATGGCCGCCACATTGGCCAGTGCGTGGACCTGGTCGGCCGTGCTGACGACGACCGCATCGAGATCCTTCTGGTCGAGCAATTTCCGCCAATCGACGTACGTCTTTGCCAAGGGATGCTGCTCTTTGGCCTTGGCCAGATTCTTCTCGTCGATGTCGCACAGGGCAACGATGTTCTCGCCACGAACCGAGCCCAAATTCGCCCGGCCGCGCCCCGCCACGCCGATGATGCCGATGTTGAGCTTCTCGTTCGGCGAATTGGTTTCCTCAGCCCGACCGCCGCGGGCCACCCAAAATGCGGTTCCTGCCAAGGCGCTTCGTTTGAGGAACTCCCGACGACTGGTGTGGTGGCTCATCGCTGGACTCCTTGCGAGATTGCGGTAAGAAAGGGGGGGGGAATGCAAGACTGCTCGTTGATTGCAGGGGGGTAGCCTCTCCAGGCCTTGTGTTTACCGTAGCCGAGCGAATCGTTAATGTCAAGTAACAGGCCAAGTCGGCCTGGGGCAAGAAACGGACGGAGGACGGCTGGTGGTCCGACGGCGTTGTCGGGCCCCAAGCTCGGCAAGAAATCTTTTGGCCTGGGGTTGAAATTCCCTGGAATTAGGCCAAAATGGCAAGATTCGCTCCTGTGTGGCGGCGTAGCCTGAGCGACGCGGTCGGGCTATCGGCACAGTGCCCTGTTTGTAAACACATATTGTCAAAGCGTTTAGGAATATCCCCCGACGGGGCCGACAATAAGAGAATTAGGATAGACAAGCTTTTTCGGAATGATCGAGGACGTCCATGGCGGAAAAACTGCAGGTTGAGATTCGCGAAAGCCTAGGAAAACGCAACACGCGGCGGCTTCGCGCCACGGGCCAGATCCCGGGGATTTTGTACGGACACGGAGAGAATAACGTCTGTCTGAGCGTTCCCGACGCGTCGTTGCTGTCGTTGGTGATGCATGGGCAGCGTCTGGTCAACCTGACCGGCGCGGTCGACGAGTCGGCGTTTATCCGCGAAGTCCAGTGGGACACGTGGGGGACCAAGGTCACGCACGTCGATTTCACGCGGATTTCGGCCGACGAGAATGTCCAGGTGCAGGTCGCCGTCGAGCTGCGCGGAGAGGCCCCCGGCGCCAAAGAGGGTGGCATCGTGGAACACCTGATCCACCAACTGCAGATCGAGTGCCCGGCGGACTCGATCCCCGGAAAGGTTCAGGTGAGCATCAACAGCCTGAAACTGCACGAGTCGATCAAGGTGGCCGATCTGGATTTGCCCGATCGCGTAGCCGTCCTCGACGACCCCGGCAAAACCGTCGTTCAGTGCGTCGAACCGACCGAAGAACTCGAGGAAGAAGCGGCCGAGGCCGTGGCCGGCGAACCGGAAGTGATCGGCGCCAAGGAAGAGGAGAAAGAAGGAGAAGGTTAATGCATCTCCCCCGACTGTTGGGGAAACCACTAACAGCCGGGGGATCGCATGAAACTCGTGGTTGGACTGGGCAACCCGGGCCGGCGGTACGAGGGAACCCGACACAACGTCGGTTTCGCCGTGCTTAGAGAGTTGGCCGCAAAGTTCGACCACGGCCCGGCGAAAGCCAAGTTTCATGGCGAAGTGGTCGAAACCATGCTCGACGGGCAAAAGGCTTTGCTGTTGAGCCCATTGACCTATATGAACCGAAGTGGCCGGAGTGTCCGGGCCGCGAAGAGTTTTTACAAGATACCGGACGAAGACCTGTTGGTGGTGTGCGACGACCTGAATTTGCCGCTGGCGAAGTTGCGTCTTCGGGCCAAGGGATCTTCGGGTGGGCAAAAAGGTTTGGAGGACATCGTCCGGCAGATCGGCAGCGACGACTTCGCCCGACTTCGTATCGGGATCGACTCGCCGCCGGAAGGGTGGGATCGGCCGGACTACGTACTGAGCAAGTTTACCAAAGAGGAACTTCCCCAAATCGAACAGACCGTGCGCACCGCCGCTGAGGCCGTTGTGGCGTGGGCCTGCGAGGGCGTCGAGGCCTGCATGAATCGATACAATTGATCCGCCCGTCGATACGGTCGGTCCGCCCGGTACGCTTAAAGACTCGAACCATTCGAAACAATCGATACAGTTGAAATAGTCACGAGGAGTGAAGTCTTGGCTGAAAACGTCTATGAAGGCATGTACATTCTCGACTCGAACCGCTACGGGCGAGACCACGAGGGTGTTTCGGGCCAAATTCCCGAGATTATCGAAAAGGCGGGAGGCCAAATCCTGGTCAGCCGGCTCTGGGAGGAACGTCGACTTGCCTATCCGATCAAGGGACATCGGAAGGGAACGTATTGGCTGACCTATTTCCGGCTCGATGGCGAGAAACTGGCCGAAATCGAGCGGCATTGCCGACTCAGCGAGAGTATCCTCCGCGTCTTGTTCCTCAAGGTCGAGCCGCGGATCGTCGACGCCCTGGTCGAGCATGCCAAGGCCGGACATGCACCGTCAGGCGGCCCGGACAGAGGCCCGGGCAGAGGCCCGGACAGAGGCCCGGACAGAGGCCCGGACAGGGGGAAGACGGATACCGACGACAAGCCGGCCGACAAAGAGAAGGCCGTCGCCGTTGCCGATGCGGAGTCGCACGACGACGCGCCGAGCGAGTAACGTTTGACGATCGCGGTCGATCCACAGTTCAGTCGGCCTGGCTCGTGGCGGCTCACTGTCGGTTCGCAGGATGAAGAGCTCAGGACAAGGAGTTACTGATGGCAAGTTTCAACCGTGTGATTCTGGTCGGAAACCTCACCCGCGATCCGGAGCTGCGCTATATCCCCAGCGGCACGGCCGTGACCGATATCGGATTGGCCATCAGTGACAAAGTGAAGCGAAACGACCAATGGGTCGAGGAGACGACGTTCGTCGAGGTGACGCTTTGGGCACGGACGGCCGAGGTCGCCAGCGAGTACCTCAGCAAGGGCTCGCCCGTGTTGATCGAAGGTCGGCTGAAATTTGAGCAATGGGAGCAGGACGGCCAGAAACGTTCCAAGCTAAAAGTGGTTGCCGATCGGATGCAGATGCTCGGCACCAAAGGCGGTGGCGGCGGCGGAGGCGGCGGAGGTGCTCCCCGGCCTCAGCAACAGCAGTCGCAGCAGGACTCCCAATACAGCCAATCGGCTCCGGCCGGAGACGATTACGAGCCGCCCCCGCCGACCGAATCCTCGGGCGACGACATTCCTTTCTAAGACAACACAAGAATCCAAGAAACATAATCGGCAAGAAGAGGCGTACGGACTGATGACCAAGACAAAGGCGAAGAAGAAGCGCAGGTGTCCCCATCGCTCGAAGCGGCTCCCCAAGGGCCCCAACGGAGGAGTCGAACTGCTGTTGATCCAGCACGTCGATTACCTGGGCGGCCAGGGCGACGTCGTCGAAGTGCGCCCCGGCTACGCCAACAATTACCTGCTCCCGCAGGGTCTGGCAACCATCGCCACGGAACACCACGGGCGGATGGTCGAGAAGCATCGTGCCCGGCTGGTGGAAATCGAAAAAGCCCGACTCGCCGACCTGCACGTCTTGGCCCAGGAACTGGGCCGCCAGAGCCTCACCATCGAGGCCAACGCCAACGATGAAGGCCATCTCTACGGCTCCGTCGGAGCGTCCGAGATCGTTGATGCACTGAAACGCAACAACGTCACCGTCACCAAGGATCAGGTCCGGTTGGCCGGTCCGCTGAAGGAACTTGGCCTCTATACGATCAAGATCCACGTCGGCCACGAGATCGAAGGCGAACTGAAGGTCTGGGTCGTCCCCTCGGTGACCGAAGACGAATCGGCCGAGTAATAGACCCTCCCGGAAAAACCACGCGAGCGTCTGCTAAAGCAACTCTCGCAGGGCGGCTGCCAGCCGTTCGTACTGGGCCGGTGCGTTGTAGGCTTGGGCCGAGATTCGCAACAGCTTCTGAGGTGGTGCCGGCCAGTGGAACACGGGCACCTCGATCCCGTAGCGGTCGAGCAACTCGATATTCAGGCGGTGCGTCGGCGTCAGTGCCGTGCTCGTATCGAGCGTCCCGGTCGGATCCGTGTCGTCGGGCAATCGCAACGCGGCCATCGATCCGATCATTTCCTCCGGGCAGGTCGGCGTCAGGTGCAGAGCCTCGCCAAGGATCCTCCGGCCAAGCAGCGCGAGTTCATGGTTGCGCCGCATCAGGGTCTCGATACGGCCGTCTGCCAGCGTTTCGAGAAAGCCGATCGCTTCGCCCACGCAAAGCCAGGGCGTCGGATCGTCGGTGCCGGTCCAGTCGAAGGCATCCTGCAAACGCGTATGCCCCGGCCGCGGTGTATTGTAACCGTGGCTGATCACGGCCGGCTGAATCTCGTGCTGTCGGTCCTGTCGCACGTAGAGCAGCCCGGCCCCTTTCGGTGCACAGAGCCATTTGTGGCAATTCGCCGTGTAATAGGCCGCTTGGATGCGACGCATGTCCAACGGAACCATGCCCGGCGCGTGGGCGCCGTCGACCAGCGTATCGATCCCGCGTGCCGACAGGGAATGCACGATCCGCTCGATCGGAAAGACGACGGCCGTCGGACTGGTGATGTGATCGAGCACGGCCAGACGCGTCCGGTCGGTGACTCGCCCCAGCACGGCGTCGACAACCTGCTGCTGCGATTCGACCGGCACGGGCACGCGGGCAACGACCACTTTGGCCTCGGCCCTTTCGGCCACGAAACGGACGACGTTGCGACAAGCATTATAATCGTGGTCGGTCACCAGCAATTCGTCGCCCGGCCGGAAACGCAACGATCGCAAGACGCTGTTGATCCCGCTGGTCGCGTTGCGGACGAAGACCACGTCGGACTCGTCCGCACCAATCAGTCCGGCCAACGTTCGACGCGACTCGTCCAACAGCGGCTGCATCTGCCGGACGAAGAACCGCACGGGCTCCTGTTCCATTTGCCGACGCAACTGTTGCTGCCGCTGTTGGACGACCCGGGCACAGGCGCCGAACGAGCCGTGGTTGAGCATCGTCACGGCCGGATCCAGTGTCCACGCTGCCCGGAGGGAAGGATCCTCGTTGAATTCGTTGCCGGCAGTCATGCTGCGATTATGCCCGGCTGAGCGACGGAATCAACCTCAAATCGAGGTCGCGGAAAGCTCTTCCCCGATTGTGGAAAAGTCGTCGACCGGATGTCCGTTGCCGACGGCGGCGGTACATTGGCCGGCTTGTCGTTCAGGGAGGGCCCGTCTAGAATAAGGGTCGTCGAAGATTGCGTTACCCACAGAATCCCCACCAGCGGGGGCTTCTTCTCTGGAGCACGGATTGCCATGGCTACCGCAGAGCAGCGTCAAACGGGCCAGTCCACTGATCGCCCGCCGTCGGATCGCCCGTCGTCGGATCGCCCGCCGTCGGATCGCCCGCCGTCGGGCAAAGTCAGTTCGGAAATCCTCGATCGGTTGCCGCCGCAGAATCTCGAAGCCGAGCGGGGCGTGTTGGGAAGCCTCCTGCTGGACCGGAACATGTGCGACGAAGTGGCCCTGATCGTCCGGGCCGAGGATTTCTACGCCGACGCCAACGCACGGTTGTTTCGCCACCTGATGGCGATGCACGAAGAGGGCAAACAGGTCGATTCGCTGTTGCTGATCGATCGACTCAAACGGGAGGGCGATTTCGAGGCGGTCGGCGGGGCGGCCTATCTGGGCGAGGTTGCCCAGGCTGTTCCCATTGCGGCCAATGCGGCCTATTACGCGCGAATCATCCGCGACAAGGGAACCTTACGTGCGCTGATCCACGCCGGCACCGAAATCCTTCGCGATGCTTACGACGAAACCGTCGACCCGATCGAGATCGTCAGCCAGGCGGAGCAGAAGGTCTTCGCCGTTCACGACGAGCGAAGTTCCGATCAGATAACCAACATCAACGACCTGATGATGGAGGCCTTCGCCAGAATCGACGCGCGGATGGCAGGCACCGAGGGAATCGGCATTCCCACGGGATTCATCGACCTGGACAACATGTGCGGCGGTTTTCACGATTCGGAGTTGGTTATCCTGGCAGCCCGCCCGAGTATGGGAAAGACGGCGCTGGCAATCAATATGGCCGAGCACGTGACGATCGACTCGAAGGTGCCCACGCTGTTCGTCAGCCTGGAGATGGCCCGACTGGAATTGGCCCAGCGGATGCTCTGCTCGCAGGGCCGGATCGATGCGACCAAGTTCCGCCGCATGGTTCTCTCGGGCAAAGATCGTCAGGATCTGGCCGAGGCCTCCGGACGCCTGAGCCAGGCCCCGCTCTTCGTCGACGACACGCCCAGCCGCTCGGTCACCGAGATCGCCGCTTGTGCCCGGCGTCTGAAACGCAAGGAAGGCCTCGGGCTGATCATGATCGATTACCTGCAACTGCTGCGCCCGGACGACCCGCGCGATCCGCGTCAGGAACAGGTCGCCAAGATGGCCCGACGGCTGAAGATCCTTGCCCGAGAACTGGAAGTGCCGATCCTGTGCCTCTCGCAGTTGAATCGCCAGGCCGAGTCGGGCAGAGAAGGGCATCGCCCGAAACTCAGCCACCTGCGCGAATCGGGGGCCATCGAGCAAGACGCCGACGTCGTGATGTTCATCCACCGCGAAGAGGTCTACCACACTCGCGAAGAGGCGATGGAGATGGGCATCACGGGCCAAGGCGACCTGATCGTGGCCAAGCAGCGTAACGGCCCGACCGGCGAGTTCAAATTGGCCTGGTTCGACAAATTCACTCGATTCGAAAACCTCTCGCAACAGCCGCACGACGAGTTCTCCCCCCACGATGATGGGTTCTAGTCTGGCAGTTCCTCTACGCCGCAAGCACACCGCCAAGCCCTCCGGCTGCGGCCGGTGGGACCCGCAAAACGGTGACGGTCTTGTGCCCGGGCCCTTTTTTGCATGGGTACAAGCATCCACCCTATTGCCCCAACGACGGGCAAGCCCGTCGGCTAA
>JAZFUB010000431.1:0-4577 GCA_036447015.1 Thermoguttaceae bacterium
GAGCATTGGTGGGAAAACAACCGGAACCGGTTCATCGTGGCGGCCGTTCTCGGAGCGCTCACGCTGTTGTACTATCTGTTCGCACACAACATGCCCGTGGCGGCCCACTGGCCCGTGCATCCCGACTGGCCCGCGACCCATCTGATGCCGCACGCCGAGTCGGGCCCCAACTGGCTGGTCGCCTGGACGGTGCTGGCCAACGCGGTTCTCAACGAATACATCCCGTTCATTATGCTGCTGTTCAGCCTCTATACGATCAGCGGCGGTATCCGGATCCAGGGCGACCTGAAGGCCCATCCGCTGACCAACGCGACCTTTATGATCGTCGGTGGACTGCTGGCCAGTTTCATCGGCACGACCGGGGCGGCCATGCTGTTGATCCGACCGCTGCTGGAAACCAACAGCGAACGGCGACACGTCAAACATACGGTCATTTTCTTCATCTTCGTGGTCTGCAACTGTGGCGGCTGCCTGCTTCCGATCGGCGATCCACCGTTGTTTCTGGGATACTTGCGAGGCGTACCGTTTCTGTGGACCTTGATTCTGTGGAAGGAGTGGCTGTTCGTCAATGCGTGTCTGGTCACCATCTACTACCTCTTCGATCACTTCTTCTACTATCCCCGTGAAGAGGCGATCGATATCGCCCGCGACGAGACCCGGGTGCGAGGCCTCCAGTTCTCGGGCCTATGGCCCAACGTGCCGTTGCTGTTCGGCGTCGTGCTGTCGGTCGCACTGTTGGATCCAAGCCAGCCGCTGCCGGGCACCGACTGGCACCCGTGGCTCTACTTGCGAGAGATCGCGCAGTTGGCCCTGGTGGGGCTCTCGCTGGGGTTGGGCCGCAATGCGATTCGCAAGGCCAATGCGTTCAACTACCACGCGATCGTCGAGGTGGCCGCACTGTTCTTCGGAATCTTCATCTGCATGCAGCCGCCGCTACAGATTCTCAACGTAATGGGGCCCGAACTCGGGTTGAGCACGCCGACCCATTTCTTTTGGCTCACCGGCGGGCTGTCGGCCGTGTTGGACAACGCCCCGACGTATGTTGTTTTCTTCGAGACGGCCAAGACGCTCGGCGGCGAGAACCAGGTAGCCGGCGTGGCCAGTTCGCTGCTGGTCGCGGTGAGTCTCGGTGCCGTCTTCATGGGCGCGATGACCTACATCGGCAACGGGCCGAACTTCATGGTCAAGGCGATTGCCGAGAAGTCGGGCATCCACATGCCCAGTTTCTTCGGCTACATGCTCTACAGTTGTGCGGTCCTGTTACCCGTGCTGGTTATCACCAACTTGATCTTCTTCTAACCGCAATATCGTTTGTGTTTCATCGCAGTCGATGTTAGCCCGGTCGCCTGCGACCGGATTATTCAGCGAACTGTCCGGCCTTCCGGTCGCAGGCGACCGGGCTAACAGTGAGTTGCGAACGGCATTGCCTCGAACCGGCGGTTTTCGTGAACTATCAGAACATTACTGACGATCAGCAACTTGGGCGGTATTGCCGGGAGTTGGCCCGGAGCGATTCGATCGCTTTCGATACCGAGTTCGTTTCCGAAGACACCTACCGCCCGGTGCTCTGCCTGGTCCAGGTGGCCGCCGACGGAGAGCCGGCCGTGATCGACGCCTTGGCCGTCGACGACATGACGCCGTTCTGGGAGGTCTTGGCCGAGCCGGGACACGAGACGATCGTTCATGCCGGACGCAGCGAGATGGAGTTCTGTCTGCAGTCGATCGGACGCCTGCCGGACAATGTCTTCGACGTTCAGATCGCCGCCGGGTTGGCCGGCCTGGAATACCCGATCGGATACGGCAAGCTGCTCAACCGATTGCTCGGTCAAAAGCCGCAGAAGCACGAGACGCGTACCGACTGGCGTCGTCGTCCGTTGTCGAACCGCCAAGTCCAATACGCCTTGGACGATGCCCGCTATCTGCACCCGCTGCGCGATGCACTGGGCAAAAAACTTGAAGAACTTGGCCGGCGCGAGTGGCTTGACGACGAAATGGCCACGTGGCAAGCGGAGATCCGCCTGGCCCATTCGCATCAACGGTGGCGGCGGGTGTCGGGCTCCTCGGGCCTGAGCCGGCATAGCCTGGCGATTGTTCGCGAACTCTGGCAGTGGCGGGAAGACGAAGCCCGTCGCCGCGACAAACCGGTCCGGCGCGTGCTGCGCGACGACCTGATCGTCGAACTGGCCAAACGCCGCACGGCCGACGAGAAACAGATCCGTGCGGTCCGCGGCCTCGAACGGGGCGATCTGCGACGACGGCTCGGCGAATTGGCCGCGGCTATCCGACGGGCCCTCGAACTGCCCGAAGACGAATGTCCCGAAGCGATCCGGCGCGATCGATCGCCCCAGCTGTCGGTGCTCGGCCAGTTTCTCTTCTCGGCACTCGGGTGTATCTGTCGTCAGGCCGAGTTGGCCCCGAACCTGGTCGGCACACCCAACGACATTCGCGAACTGGTCGTCAGTCGCACCGAGAGTGACCCGAGCGACGGCCAAAGCCTGCCGAAGCTCGCCCGCGGCTGGCGAGGCGAGTTCGTCGGCCGGCTGTTCGACGACCTGCTGGCCGGGCGAATGTCGATCCGAGTCGAGGATCCCACCTCCGAACATCCGCTCGTGCTCGAAGAGTATCCCGGCAAGTAAGACAGTTCAGTCCAATAAAGGGGACTGGCTCCGGGCCCATTTGCGTACATTCCCAAAAGAACGGTTTGCCGCCCGGTGCCTCTCCCCTTTATTGGACGGAACGTCCGGGTGTCCTTCGGCCCATGCGTGTCGTACACTTCAGTAGAGGCCGAATGACCGTGTGGCTGCAGTCTCTGGACTGGCCGTTGTGCAAAAGTCCAGCCCCGACTCGGTGATGCGCGGCCATGAGAACTCAGCAAGGGGGGTCCAATGGCAGTTCTCGTCCCAAATACGAGTTACCGTACGATTTCCCACGATGCCATGCGGCAGGAGAGTCGGCTCCGGATGGACCGGTATCGCAAGGCCGAACTTCACGAAGAGTCTCTCCACGAGGATCGACTCCACCGCCTGCAGATCGTGGCCGTCGTACTGGGAATCGTGTTGGTCGCGGCCGCCGTGTTCTGTCTGACCGTCGCCGTTCCACCGCCCGAAGGCATCGAGTTGGACACATTCTGGATGCCGCTGTAGTCGCGATCGGCGACCTCGCGAATCCGCCAAGGGTCCGGTCTAACGTTGGCGCAACAGCATCGGCGGCACGGGAGGTCGCGGCGGGCTGCCCTGCGACGTGGAGCGGTTTGTGGGAGCCGAGGGCTGGCCCGGAGTTCTCGGAGGAAGCGGCAGGTTGACGTAACCGGCGGGAATGATCGCATCGAATGGCTTGGCCGTCGACGCCCCGGCGGATGGGGCCGGTTTCGGCGGTGGGGTTTTCGGCGGTGGAGAGGTCGGCTCTTTCGCGGGCAATTGGGGTCCGGCCGCTTCTGGCTTGGGCGGTTCGACGACCGGCTCGGTATGGGATGCCGCAACGACTTTGCCGGTCGGCTCGGGCGAAGGCTTCTTCTGGGCAACCTGAGTCTTCGACGGCGGTGCGGCAGACTTGGCGTCGGGCTGTTCCGCATCGGGTTTGTCGGCGTCGGCGACCAGTTCCTGCTGTTCCGAGAAGTACGCCTCGTCGGCCACCGACACGAGCCCCTTTTCGCGAGCCTTCTTGTTCTTCGAAATCAACGGAATGTGGATCCTCTTGCCGGCGAACTCCGTGCCTTCATAGATCGTACCGCGCCGGAACGGCCCGGCGCCGAGCAGCCAGAGGTCCTTGGCCGTGCTCTCGACCGATATGGAGCCGGACTGCCATAAGGGACGGCCCGTCTTCCGGTTGTACGCAAACAGGGCAAGCTTGACGATGCCCCGTTGTTCGGTCTTCGTGGCCAGAGGCATTTCCGGCAGACTGGCCGGCATGCCCGGCACCGGAAGCATCGAGGGGATCTTCGTGGCCGGCACACCGAAGAGCAACTCGCGCCGATCGGTACCCACGGCCCCCGCACGAACCTCGACCACATAGTCGGCCGAGGTGCGATCGTCTTTGAGGATGCAGCCGGAAGCCAACATGTGTTGTCGCAGTGTACTGACCAGATAGGCCGCATCGGTCGTATACTTCACCGGCGCGGCATCGAGATAGACCTGCTTTCCCGCGATCGACCGGAAGTCGAGCTGACTGACCGCACGATCCAAGGCGTCGGAAATAAGGAGTTGCTCGGTCGCCGTGCGTCGGGTGTCGCTCCAATGCGTGGTCCCACAACCGAAGAACATCGCAAGGCAAAGAACCAATGTCGCTTTGCAGAATCGCATCGTACAGAATCGCATCGTACAGAATCGCATCCTATTGGCCTGTCGGACGTGATGAGTTTCTGTGGTCGCCAAACGCACGGAGGCCGGCGCCGGCTTGGCACACGAGAAACCGAATGAAGAGGGGCGGATTATAGCGAAAGGTCGCAAACGCCAAAATGCCCATTTCGATTGGCTTGTACGTGGCCTCGACACGGCGTAAGCTTATACTGTAAAGCATGTTAGGTCTCTGTATGTCGGCATCTCTCCTAAATGTGGAGCCCACGAAACTCAAGAAACTCG
>JAZFUB010000432.1:0-27185 GCA_036447015.1 Thermoguttaceae bacterium
GATCACCTCGCGGGGGCTGACGGCATGGTCGATGCCCAGCTTGCCCACGACGTTGGCATAGTCGGGACGGCTGACGATCGACATCAGCGTTTTGGCGCCGACCTCCTTCGCTTCGACGCACGCCATGATGCTGTCTTCATCGTCGCCCGTGCAGGCCACGAACACATCGGCGCTGCCGACGCGTTCCTCTTCGAGGTTGGCTCGGCGTTGGGCGTCGGCGTTGACCACGGTCGCCTGTTTCAGGTGGGCGGCCAGGAACTCGCACCGATCGCGGTCCCTTTCCATCAGCAACACGGCGAACCGCCGGCCCTCCAACACCCGGGCAAGGTGATAGCCGGTCTCGCCGCCGCCTGCGATGACGACACCCAGCTTCGGAGGCGGCTCCTTCTGAAATTTCTCCTTGACGTCGTCGATGTCTTCTCGGGAACCGATCAGCGTGATGCGGTCGCCGATCTCCAGTGCATCGTCGGCCCCGGCGATCGACGTTCGGCCGTTGCGTGCGATCGAACCGATGCGAACGCTCGAAGGCAGATCGATCTCCTTAAGCGGCACGCCGACCGACGCCATCTTGAATGTGATCAGCACTTCCTGCATTTCCAGTTCACCGCGGGCGAAGTTCTCCACCGCAACGGCGCCCGGGTTGCGGATTGCCCGGGCAAGCTCCATGGCCGAGAGATGTTCCATGCTCAGCAGCCGGTCGATCTGGAAATGACGCTGATAGTCGAACGTGCTCAGGTCGCGGAAGACGGGGGCGTAGACCCGGGCAATGGTCCGTCGGGCCCCCATGGCCTTGGCCATGCTGGCGGCGATCATATTCACTTCGTCGCTGCCGGTCACTGCCAGGCAGAGGTCGGCCGTGAGCACGCCGGCCTGGAACAAGATGCTCGATTGGGCGGCCGACCCGGTCACGGCGCGAACGTCCAATTGCTCGTTCACGCGGCGCGTCGTCTCCGGATCGTGGTCCACCACGCTCACGCTATGACCTTCTTCGCAGAGCAAGTGCGCGATCGAGGTGCCGACAGTTCCCGCCCCCAAGACAACGATTCTCATCAGCGATTCTCCGGCAGGGAGAAGGGCCGCCTCGGGCAGCCCCTCGAAAAGCGTAGGTCAGGCTGTGCCTGACGTGGATAATCGATCGTTTTGCCTGTCAGGCACAGCCTGACCTACGAGATTTGCTCACGCCTGCCAGGAGATGAGCATCAAGACTGCGAAAATCACGCCCATGAACCCCAAGACCCAAACCCCGATGCGCAGTGCGTGGACGAGGATCGGGTTGACCTCTTCGTGCCGGGTGGCCGAGTAGACCAAACTGACCGCGACGATCAGCGGCAGCGTGTACCACATGTCGTTGATTCCGACGACGCCCAACAAGAGATTGTCCATAGTGGAGCCTTTTCTTTCAGACGGTCTTGGCATCCGACGACGCCTCGCTCTGGTCGTCCTGCTTCTCGCCGCCGCCCTTATCGCCGCCCTTATCGCCGCCCTTATCGCCGCCCTTATCGCCGTCCTTATCGTCGTCCTTATCGTCGTCCTTGCCGGTCGTTTCCAGGAAGACCGGCCCGTCCCAGGCGTCGTAGATGGCCAGGATATTCAACAGGCCGGCAACCATCGTGAAGACGGTTCCCAACTCGAAGAACCGGGCGAGATGGTAATGCAGCGTGTCGAGCGTCGGTTGGCCGTGCTCGTCGAAGTAGTTGAACCCGTCGGTGCCTTGTCGATGGCCGGTCAACGGCGGCGGGTACATAAAACCGTTGCCGAACAACGGCCCCTTGCCGTCGCGAGCCCGCAGTGCTTGCACGACGGCCGGCAAGGCAGGCAACCCCACGCCGACCTGGCAGAGATACTGCAATCGCTTGTCGCTGGCATGCCACTGGTTAGCGCCGCGCCAGGAGCAATAGACCACCCGACCCCAGCCCATCGCATCGCTGCTGCCGAGCGAAAGCCCGTAGACGAACGTTCCCATGATGCAAACGAAGAACAGAGCCGCCTTGGCCGTTCGCCCCTGGTAGAGGTGGCCCAGGCCGGGAACCAGCCATGCCAGAAAAGCGGCCAGCGCGGGATCTTTCAGATCGACCGACTTCTCGGCCTCGACTTGTTCAAGCGATTTGGCCACGCAAGGGCCTCCTTGGCAAAACGTGATGGAGCGCGTTGCTCTGTCAAGCCTAATGTCTCGGGTAGCTGGATTCGCAAGAATTCAGGCGAATCCGGCAACGCCTGAATTCTTGCGAATCCAGCTACCTGTCCTATTCTAGCCCCCCCCAGCTACTTTGCTAGTGGGTCGTTCGGCGGTGTAGCCGAAGTCGCCAGACTTTGGGTCGTAAATGCCAAATTCTGGCGAATTCGGCTACAGATGGCACAATTCGGGTTAGCCCGGACACAAAGATTTCAGCCATAAAACGTTCTCTGGGGGGGTGTCGTATGGCAAGGCTCCGGTTCCCAGGCAAACGTTCTCCCGCCCGGCCGTCAGCCTTCTGATACGCTCGACCTCGCGGCAAAGTTCGTCTCGAGTGCCATGAACCAGGACCTGGGACGAAGTGTTTACCCGGACCCGAACATTCGTCCGGTCCCAGATTATCTTCATGAACGCCTCTTGATCGGTCTCGATCGGACAGACAACATATCGGGTGCCGGTTTCCAAAAGGGCTTCGAGAATGGGGGCCGTATCGCCGCCGAGGATGCAGGGAATCGCATCGCGGACGACGCCCGACGCACAGAGCACCGTCATCGCACCCAGCGACGGAAGTTCAATGGCTCGGAACATCTCCGGTGAAAGCAACGGCGGCGCCGCGGCCGACTCGAACAGGGCGATGCCGACACCTGCCCGATGAATCGCTTCACAGAAGCCCAATTGCCCGTCGACGAGCCGTCGCAGACCGTCGGTCACCCGGTCCGGATCCTGGATCGCCTCGCACAGGAGCGTCTCGAGGCCGACCAGATTGCCGGCGATCGAAAACGGCCCACTCAGCGGCACTCGCACGTCGGCTTCGGGGAAAGCTCGGGCAAGTCGACCGGCCACTTCGATGACCATTGCGAGGCGCCCCGCCGTCGCCGGATCGAAGGGTTTTAGTTCGGACAACTCGGATGCCGACGTGCAGATGGGCTTGCCGATCGAGGGGATTCCCGCGCCGTGAGGCCGGTCGACGGTCGCCCCGTAGGCTTCCGCTTCCAGGTTGTAGATGTCGATGCCGACGACGATCGGCCGGTGGGCGTAACGTCGAAACGCCTCGGCGTGGGCCTCGAAAAGCAGATCGGCATCCCGAGAGACGTCCCACGGCGTTCGGCCGATCAGGTAGGCCGCGTGTTCGTAGACGGAGGGAGAGAAATCCATGGTGCCGACCGTCAGTTCGCGTGCATCGGCAGCGGTTGGGCCCACTGATCGAAGGCGGCGATGAGGTTTCCGATGGGCACGTTTTCGCTCCATTCGCACTGGGCGATGACCCCGCCGCTACCGAAGTCCAGCGCCTTGCGAACTCGCAGGACGGCCTCGCGAATCTCCTCGACCGTGCCCAACGGAAGCGTCCGTTGCCGATCGATCTCGCCCCAGAAGGTCACTTGGCCGCGGAACCGCTTGGCCAACCGCTCGATCTTCATGGCGAACAGTTGCGAGTGGATCGCGTCGACGCCGATCTTCACCAGATCGCCGAAGATGTCGGAGATATCGCCGTCGGAGTGGAAGAAGGCGAACTTGTCCTTGGCGTGGAGGATTTCGCAGTAGTCACGGTACAGAGGTCGGAACAGGTCCCGCCACATTTCCGGGGCGATCCGCAGGCCGCTCTGCGATCCCCAATTGTCGCAGAAGACCACACCGTCGACGTCCGAGTCGGCCCAGAGCTCCATCTCCTTGCAGAAGAAATCGTGCAGCATTGCCAGCAACGTGTGAATTCGCTTGCGCCCGCTTCGCAGATCGGCCAGCGCAGCCTCCGCGCCGCGGAGATGTTGCAGCCGCTCGAACGGCCGTGTCTCGGTCTGCGCGAGAACGAAGCGCGAGGTCTCGGCACAGTTGCGGTTGATCGGGGCAAGGTTGATGCCCCCCAGAATTTCCCAGGGCGGTTCGTACTGTGCGATCTCCGCAACGGTCACCAGCGGAGACTCTTCGAGGGTGCCGATCGCACCGTCCGAGGCCACGTGCCACGTACACCCCCAGGCGTCGGTGTGCGTGCCCTTTCGGGAAGGTTTTCCCTTGGATCGCTTGCCCGGCGGAACCTTGAAGTCGGGCCTGACGATGTCGCTGGGAAACCGGGTTTCCATTTCGGCCAACTCGTCGGGGCGCGAACGCTTGATTGCCGAGCGGACCCAAAGATCCCGCGGTATCCGGTCGACCGGTTCGTGATTCAATGTGCGGATAACAAGCTCTCGCGAAGTCATTCCTCTGCCTCGCCAATTCCCGGGGCCTGTAACGTTCCCGTAATGTTACAACGTCGGCAACCGCTGGCCAATGCCTTTTCCAATTAGTTTGACAACGCCATGTGTAATGCCATGCGTAACGCTATCCAACGCTCGGCCATCGAACTTTTAGCGGATGGGCTTGCCCGGCGTGTTTGGGGGGTATTCCGGCTTTACTTAGCCCCTAATGCGACTGTCAAGCCATGCCACTACACGCTGGGTGGTGTTACACATGGCGATGCCAAGCTACACTTTGTCAGAGTTCCCGTCCATACGCGACCACACGATGCCAGTTACCCAATCGGAGAACTTTCCATGACATTTCGCAACCCAAGCTTCGACCGTGCGGCCTGTTGGGTGATCACTGCGGTGGCCCTGACGGCGTTGCTGACGAGCACTGCCCTGTCGGCCGAGGATTCGCCCACGCGTCCGGTCAACAGCAGCGTCGAAATCGATTTGGACGGCCACGCACATCGCCAGGTCGTCGTCGACCGGGAAAAGGGCCAATACCTGGGCCATCCGACCACCTGCCTGCTGGAAGACGGCCGGACGATGCTGTGCGTCTATCCCAAGGGACACGGCCGGGGAGCGATCGTCTACAAACGGAGCACCGACGGCGGCAAAACGTGGTCCGATCGGCTGCCGACGCCCGCCAGTTGGGCCACGTCACGAGAAGTGCCCACGCTGCATCGCGTCGTCGATCCGGAGGGCAAGAAGCGGATCATCATGTGGTCGGGCCTCTATCCGGCCCGGCTGGCTGTCACCGACGACGATGGAGCCCATTGGTCCGAGCTCGAACCGGTCGGCGACTGGGGCGGCATCGTGGTGATGGGATTCGTCGAGCCGCTTGCGGCCGGCCAAGGCCGTTATTTGGCGATGTTCCACGACGATGGGCGGTTCTTCGCAGCAACTCTCGGCACTCGTACGATGACCCTCTACAAAACGTTCAGCGAAGACGGCGGACTGACCTGGTCGTTTCCCAAAACCGTCTACGCTTCGTCCGAAGTTCACCTGTGCGAGCCGGGCTGCATCCGGTCGCCTGATGGGAAGCAGTTGGCCGTGCTCCTGCGGGAAAACGCCCGGCGGAAGAACTCGCACGTGATCTTCTCCAACGATGAGGGCAAGAGCTGGACCGAACCGCGCGAGTTGCCCCTGACGCTGACCGGCGACCGACACACGGGCAAATACGGCCCCGACGGCCGGCTGTTCATCAGTTTCCGATGCCGTTCGCCGCGGGAGAAGGCCGCCGACAGGTCCTTCGAGGGTGATTGGACCGGTTGGGTCGGCACGTATGACGACATTGCCGAGGGCCGACCGGGACAGTACACCGTGCGACTGAAAGATAACACGTACGGCTACGACACCACGTATCCCGGCGTCGAAGTCCTGCCCGACGGAACGTTCGTCGTCACCACGTACGGCCATTGGGACAAGGGCGAGAAGCCCTATATCCTGAGCGTGCGTTTCACGCTCAAGGAACTTGATGCGTTGGCCGCCGAATAGGTCGACGTGAAACATTCTTGTAGCCGGATTCGCAAGAATTCGGGCGTTTTCATCGCTCACCCGAAGTCTTGCGACTTCGGCTACGGCACGACGATTTCGAACCTCGAAGGAAAAATCATGGACGATCGCTTGCAGGGCCTTATTGCGGCCACCTATACGCCGATGGACGACCGGGGCCGGCTGAACCTCGAGCCCGTGCGACCGACGGTCGATCGGCTGATCGACGAGGGCGTGACCGGACTGTACGTGTGTGGAAGCACGGGCGAGGGGATGTCGTTGACCGGCACCGAGCGGCGTGAGGTAGTCGAGGCATTCACCGAGGCGGCCGCCGGTCGAGTGCCCGTGATCGCCCAGGTGGGACACAACAGCGTGGCCGAGGCCGCCGAACTGGCCGCCCATGCCCAACAGGCCGGCGTCGACGTGGTTTCCGCCACGGCTCCCTCCTACTTCAAGGTGACTTCCGTCGAACAATTGGTCGATTGCATGGCGGAAATCGCCGCGGGAGCCCCCGAACTGCCCTTCTACTACTACCACATCCCGGCGCTGACCGGCGCGGCACTCGATATGCCCACCTTCCTGCAACGGGCCGGCGAGCGAATCGCGAATCTGGCCGGGCTCAAATACACGTCTCCAACGGTCCACGAATACCAGGCCTGCCTGGAGTTGGATGGCGGCCGATACGACATTTTATGGGGATGCGACGAGATGCTGCTGTCGGGATGGGTTGCCGGCGCCCGGGGCGCCGTCGGCAGCACGTACAACATCGCCGCACCGCTCTACGGGCGAATTATCGAGGCATTTGAGGCCGGGAACCTCGAAGAGGCCCGTCGACTGCAGGGGCTCTCGGTCACGATGGTTCGCACGATCGCCCGTTGGCCGTTTCACTCGGCCATGAAGGAAATCCTGCGAATGATCGGGTCGCAGTGTGGACGGTGCCGCCTCCCGCAGCCTCGCCTGACCGGCGACGAGATCGCCGAATTGCGGGGGAGTCTCGAAGAAATCGGGTTCTTCGATTGGGCCCGACCGTGAAGAATCCATTGAAGAAGTTGGGTGGCACGTCCCTGAGGAACGAAGGGCGTGGTCGGTCTCGGTTGAACCACGCCCTTCGTTCCTCAGGGACGTGCCACCCAAGTCTCTCTGCCCGCGAACCATTTCGTGCTTTACACAAACGGTCCGTTCGTATTTAAT
Source organism: Thermoguttaceae bacterium (assembly GCA_036447015.1). Classification (GTDB taxonomy): domain Bacteria; phylum Planctomycetota; class Planctomycetia; order Pirellulales; family Thermoguttaceae; genus JAZFUB01. The sequence goes on from JAZFUB010000432.1 coordinate 7,075, forward strand.
AGCAGTAGGCTCCAACGACGCAAGCTCAGGGAGGGCATTCCATGAAGGCCAGTGAGAAAACGGAGAAGGATCGGCTGTACCTCGGCATCGACGTCGGCGGCACCAAGGTGCAGGCCTCGCTGATCGAGGAATCGGGCGGTACGGTCGGTCGCAAGCGGTGTCCCACGCCGCGCGAAGGCGGGCCGGAACAGACGCTCGAAGCGATCGACACGGCCATCTCCGAGGTGCTCGAAGAAGCCGAGGTTCGTGTGAAAGATCTGACGGCCATCGGCATCGCCATCCCCGGCGTGGTCGACCCCGATTCGGCCCGGGTCGTCGTCACCCCGAACATGAATCTCACGGGTGTGGCCATCGGCTCGCATCTGGAAAGCCGGTACGACGTGCCCGTGGCGATCGGAAACGACTGCAACCTGGGCACGCTTGGCGAGAAATGGCTCGGCTCGGCCCGCGACGCCGACACCGTGGTCGGAATCCTGGTGGGGACCGGTATCGGCGGCGGATACGTCCACAAGGGAAGACTTTGGCGCGGGGCTCGCGAATCGGCCGGCGAGATCGGACACATCGTCATGCAGATCGACGGCCCGAAGTGCGGCTGCGGCAACTACGGCTGCCTGGAGGCGTTGGCCAGCCGGACGGCAATCGAACGCGACCTTCGCGAGGCGATCGCGGCCGGAAGAGACAGCGTGTTGCCCGCCTTCGCCGAAGACGATCTGAAAGTGATCCGCAGCGGCATGCTTCGTCGGGCCCTGTTGGCCGGCGACGAGTTGGTCGCCGAAGTGATGCGCCGCGCGTCGGAGATCATCGGCCATGCCTGTCTGACGGTCCGCCACCTGATCGATCCCGAGGTGATCGTGCTCGGCGGCGGCGTGATCGAAGCGAACAGCGAGTTCATGATGCCGATCATCGAGAACGTGGTCGGATCGGACCAACTGCCCGGTGCCCGAGACGGAGGTCGCGTACTGCTGTCGGCCTTGGGCGACGACGCCGTGGTGCTTGGGGCCGTGGCATTGGCCAGAAAGCAAGTCGGCCGCAGCCCGTTCAAAAAGCGATTTGCCGTGAGGCCGAAGTATCCGCAGGTCATCCGCCCCAAGTTCGGCGAGGTGACCATCGGACGGAAGACCTATGGCCACGACATCTACATTCCCGTGAGCGGAAAGATCAAGAAACGCGACAAGACGCTGGCCCGACAGCTCTACGGCAGTTCACACACGATCGGTCCCAAGGAACTCGAAAAGGTCTGCCGGGGCGGCCCGGAAGTGCTTTTCATCGCGGCCGGACACTCGGGCCAGGTGACGCTGAACGAGGAGGCCCAGCGGTTTCTCGACCAACGGGCAATCAAGTGCGAGGTCCTGCCGACCCCCGAAGCCGTCGAGACCTACAACAACTCGAAGCGGCGCAAGGCGGCGCTGATCCACGTGACGTGTTGATACCCCCCCGTTTAGCAGTCACCGGCACGGCGACTTGATGCTGGCACACTTTCGGCCAAGTCGCCGTGCCGGCGACAGCTAAACGGGGGACATTGTAACCGGGAGCTTCCCATGAATTGCCCTTCGTGTGCCGCCCAACTCGTGCGAACAACCTACGAGGGACTGCCCGTCTTCCGTTGCGACGAATGCTCCGGATATCTGTTGGGGCGAAAACGGGTCGACGGCATCAAACGATCGCGAGGCAAGTCGGTCGAACAGCTCAAGGAAGAGACGCTCGGCGAGAGTCAGGAAGACACGAAAACGCTTGTCCGCTGTCCGCGCTGTCGCATGAAGATGAAGAAGGACCTCCTCCCAGAGCCGGTCTCTCTGCACGTCGATCGGTGTGGGCAGTGCGACCTGATCTGGCTCGACGGCGGCGAACTGGCCCGCGTGCAACTGGGCCACGAGATGACGCCCCAAGGTCGCGACGCGGCCGAGATGCAACGCCGCCACAAGGAAATGGATCCCGAGCGTCGCCGGGAGTTCGAGGAAAACCTCGCCAAGCTGCCGGAGAGGGAGAGCCTCGTGCTGGGAGCATTGAAAGAGGCACTGACGACCCGCCGCAGACGTGGTTGGAGATGAGATGGCCAATCGCGACAACCATTATGAGGCGGCTTTCGAGCAATACCTCCGTGATCGGGGTGTGCCCTATGTGGCGGTCGACGAGGCCAAGCGAAGCGTGCTCGGCGACGGGCGCTCGATCAAGAGTCTCGATTTCATCGTCTCATCGCCCGGCCCGACGACCTGGCTGGCCGACATCAAGGGACGGCGGTTTCCCAGCGGCGACGGGAAGAACCTCCAGTACTGGAAGAACTGGTCGCCGAGAGACGACTTGCGGGGGCTGGCACAATGGGAGGAGCTTTTCGGGGCCGGCTTCTGCGGACTGCTCGTCTTTGCCTACGATGTGCTGGGAGATCGGGCTCCGTTGCCGGTCGAGCAACTCTTCGAGCATCGGGGCCGTCTCTACGGATTCGTGGCCGTTCGCTTGTCGGACTACGCGGCCCATGCCCGAGACATTTCGCCCAAATGGGACACGCTGGCGATGCCCACGGCCGACTTTCGCCGATTGGCAGTTCCCATGGAGGAACTGCTGGAATTCGAAGAGAACGAGTAGGGTCGCTGCTTGCACCCACACAGAAAGGCCTGCAGCGAGACTGTTCAGTAAACCTCGTCAGCGACGGCTTTACGGGGTTTTGAACTACGATATGGCAAACTCGGACACCCTGGACACAAGTTGCGTACTAGAAAGGGATTGCGCCGTCTGCATCGCAAAACGAAGGTTTGCTCGGACTGCCATGTGGCTTGAGTGTTCGCGACCAGCCATTGGCGAATGCGTTCGGCGATCTGGCTCGCCGTAGCTTCTGGCACCTTCGCTGAGTAGTCGCCGTCCCGGCGGGTCCAGTTTCGTCGGCCCACACACGCAGCCGGACGAATTCGATGCGTTGTGTTTGTGCGGATAAATGGTAGAATGTGCCGTGCCAATTGGACCGTACTAGCACAGGTTCTGTAACTGGGAGACGAGTCATGGAGATTCTTTCTTGCATCCCCGATTCTTCGAGACATGAGCGAGTCTTGTTGGTGCTTCTCGCCGTGCTCTCCGTGTCTGCGGTGAGGCAGTCGTGTGCTGCCGACTTTCCCGCATGGGTTCGCAATCTCGACGATGCGAAGGCCCAAGCCAAGAGCGCTGGCAAGGATTTGTTGGTCTCCTTCACTAGTCACGGACGCCCATCGGCCGACAATTCACAATCCAACGAAAGTTTAGGTTCTGACAAGAGTGCCGATGCCACTTCATTTCGGCTTCCCACCGCCGCGATAGAGCAGAGCCATCGTTTGGCCGCGGCAGAGCTGAGCAAACCTAAGAAACGTCCTGCGGGATTGGAAGACCTTGAATCACCACAGGCTGTCCAACGGGCCGTCGAACAGGCCATGCGAGACCTGGCGAAGGTGTCGCAGTCAGAACGCAAGTGGATTTCCGATCCGAGGACTCGGCTTCGGTATCTCGGCGATCAAGCATTCGACGCGCTGGTCGACGGCATTCGCAGCGACAATCGAGTTGTCGCCGTGCAGTCGTGCGCGCTTCTTTCGTCGCACGGCGAATCGGCGGTGCCACAATTGATCAGCGTGCTTGGAACGCACACCGATAAAGGCGTCCGTGCGGCGGCGGCCCGCGCGCTCGGTCAAACGTATCATCCGGACGCGTTTCAGCCACTGATTGATGTGCTCAAAGACGAGAGCCAGTCTGTCCGCATTGAGGCTTCCAGGGCATTGGGTTACTTTCGCGATGCCCGCGCGATCGCGTCGCTCAGCATGCGAGTTGGGGATCCGAATGGGCACATCGCGCGGAACTCGATTCAAGAGATTCGCCAGCCGTTGACAGAAGGACCGGCTTATTGGCCGCCCCAGTTGTTGAAGCTTCGCAAGCTCACGGTGGATGCGAAAACATTGAAGGGTGAACAGTTCGGTCAGCCGGAGATCGATGTCTTGGTGGAACACCTGCAATCGGAGTACTGGGGTGTACGGATCCAATGCCTGCACGCGTTGGCAGCCATGAATGCCAGGCAGAGCATTCCGCAAATAATCGCCAGCAGACACTGCGACTCCCGCGCCCACGTGCTCGCGCAGATGCCGACACCCGCAGCCGTTGATGCGATTGTCAAGGATCTTGGTTCGGGTGACAAGAGCGTCAAGCGAGTAGCTTTGGCTGGAATCGCCGGCGGTGGCGGACGCTGGGCGGCTCCGCTCTTGATCGCCATGCTGGACGACGAATCATTGAAACGAGCCGCGAGAGAAGACGAACCGGGATTGCGCAGAAGCGTGACCTGGCCGGAATCGCACAGGGCCCACACGGCGCTCTGTGGCTACTTTTGGGAACACGGTCTGCCTGGCGAATCACGCAATCTTGCTAGTGGCGAGACAAACGACGTCGCCGCGGAAATCGTCTCGCTGCGCAAGTGGTGGAAGCAACACGGCAAGGACTTCCTCGCAGGCAAGCATGTCCCCAATCCCAAACTAACGTTTGTATATTTCGGCACTTAGATCCCTGATAACGTAGCGTTAACGACACGGGAGTCAGACTATGAAGGTGCGGTGCAACGAATCGTCTTCGCTACGGCTGCAGCGAAGCTACTCCGTACACGGAGTGGTAATGCCTGCTGATGCTGGCTAAGTTCGCCTCGGCCCACACCTCTCAGCTTTGTCATTTGTGCAGGGCGCGGTACGCTCGTAGAAATTCCCAGGCTTGCCTCTGCATTCGCTCTGCGATTTTGCCTTGCACTGTCCAGTCGTTGATGGAGCTTCCCACGCCGGGTTCGCTCAATCGGTTCCCCGCGGCCAATTTTCCCGTTTTCTCATACGTTTTGCGGAATGCGTCACAAAACCACCGTATGACGGAACACTTGTGCGAGACAGCGGCGGCGGTGAGCCACCGGCTCCGGAGAATGCTTCTTGCTTCGCGTCTGCTGCACTGATGCTGAAGGCGGCTTCGACAGTCAAGCGAGACGCGGGGGTGCAAACACCCACCCTACTCGTCCTGAATTGCCGGGGATTTGCAGAGCCACGCCGCTTGGCGTATAATAAAGGTTTGGTACACAGGAAGCTGTATGATGAACGACCTTCGAGCGATCTGCCGAACACTCCGAATCCTGGCCCTGGCGACCGTCTGCTGGTTGGCCGTGCATGGGACGGTCCTGGCTCAGGCCGAGGGGGCGGGAGAGGACAAAGGGAGCTGGGTGTTGTCCTACTTCTTGGTCCTTCTGATCATCGGGTTGGGAATGTTGGTCGTCTGCCGCTCCAGCCGGCGTCGGGATCGCGCCAAGCCCGAGACGTACTCCGGCTCGAAAGGCGCCGATGAGTCCGTCTAGTCGTCGGTAGCCTTCTTTTCCATCGCCGGGTGTCGCAGGAATATCGGTCCCGGCAAGGAGTGCCCGCCGGTTCCCTTCTGCATGAAGGCACCGATTCGATCAACGACCCTTGCCTGTTCGTCCTCGGTGAGTTCGGGAAAGATGGGCAGTGCAAGCACTTCCTCCGAGGCTCGAAGCGTCTCGGGCAGCGCGTCTTCTGCGTACTGAAGATGTCGGAAGCATTCCTGCTGGTGCAGCCCCAGCGGATAGTAGATTTCGCTGCCAACGTGGGCCTCGGCCAAGAAGGCTCGTAGCGCATCGCGCCGGCCGTCGGGGATGCGAACGACATACTGGTTCCATACGTGTCGCATCTGCGGCCCGGCTTGCGGCAGCTTGATCTCGCGATCGAGCCCGGCCGCGGCGAACATCTCGGTATACCGCTGTGCGTTCGCTTGGCGCAAGGTCGTATAGCGGTCCAGGTGCGGCAGCTTGACGTTGAGCACGGCCGCCTGGAAGGAGTCGAGCCGGCTATTGATTCCCACGACGCCGTGGTAGTAGCGCGGTCGCATCCCATGCCCGCGCAACAGCCGCAACCGATCGGCCAGTTCGTCGCAGTTGGTCGTCAGCATGCCGCCGTCGCCCGCACCGCCGAGGTTCTTCGTCGGATAGAAACTCAGGCAGCCGATCTGCCCGAGCGACCCGGCCCGACGTCCGTCCCACTCGGCACCGATCGCCTGGGCGGCGTCTTCGATGATCGGAATTCCGGTCGCCTTGGAAATGCCGTGCAACGCATCCATCCGGGCACATTGGCCGAAAAGATGGACCGGAATGATCGCCTGGACGGCCGGGCTGAGCGATCGCTCGACGGCCGCCGGATCGATGTTGAACGTCTCCGGGTCGATATCGGCGAAGATCGGCGTGGCTCCCAACCGGGTCACCGCACTGGCCGTGGCGAAGAACGTGAAACTGGGGAGAATCACTTCATCGCCGGGACCGATCTCGTAGGCCATCAGCGCCAACAGCAGGGCATCGCTGCCCGAGGCACATCCCACCGCGTGGGCCGTCTGACAGTAGGCGGCCACGTTCTTCTCCAACTCCGTGACCTCGGGACCCAGCACGAAGGCGCCGCTGTCGTACACCCGGGCCAAACGGGCGGCGATCTCGTCTTTCAACTCGGCGTTCTGGCGACCCAAGTCCAACAACGGAACGGGACGCTCCGACGTATCCCGGCCGGTCTTGTCGGTGGTGGGGTTCACGGCAAGGTCCTCCTCCGTGTTCCTTCTGGTGAGCGACTAAACGTTACAGCGCAAGCGTGTCTAGTGGCCGGGCAAGCCCGGCCGCCAAACGACGATGGCGCAGCGAACCATAAGATTAGGCCCTTGCGGCAAACGAGTCAAGATCGACCGGCAGACTCGGCGAGTTGGCCGCAGCCGGTGGGCTTGTTTGGCCCTTGTGCATCGTGAGGGTGTTGCGGGATGGCCCCTTGCCATCGGCCGGTTCAACGTGGACAATGGGGTTCGGCCGTGGTTCCGGCCGTGGTTCCGTTCGGCAGCCCTCTTTACCGTCCCCTTGCTCGATGACTCGGAAAAGCCGCATTACGATTTCGTTGGAGGGTTGGTATTACCTGCTCATGCTGGCGATGGTGTGCGTCGGAGCAGTTGTGGGTGGGGTGAATCTTTTGCTCGTGCTGGCGGGTATGCTGGCCGGGCCGTTGCTGTTCGGGTGGTGGGCCGTGAGCGTGGCACTGCGTGGGCTTCAGCCGCGACGCAAGGTGCCGCATGGTGTTTGTGCGGGCGATCTGTTGGTGGTCAATGTCCGTTTGACCAACACGCGTCGGAAGCGGGGCTGTTGGGCCGTGGTGGTCGAGGAACAGATTCGCCGAACGGCGGCGGCAGCAGAGACACTGCGTCCCCGGGTGCTCTTCTCCTATGTTCCGGCCGGCGAGTCGCGCGATGCGGCCTATCGGGGCCGACTTGAGCGGCGAGGATGCTATGAACTCGGGCCGCTAAGGTTGTCGACCCGGTTTCCCTTCGGGCTGTTCTGCCGCACGACAACCGTCGGCGGGACCGACACGTTGACCGTCTTTCCACGTCTGGGGCGATTGACCCGGGTTTGGGCGGCGCGGCACCGCGAGGCGCTGACCGGCACCCATCGCCGCGAGCGGCGGCACGGCAACGAGGGCGATTTCTTTGGCGTGCGGCAGTGGCGAAGCGGGGACAGCCGGCGGCAGATCCATTGGCGAAGTACCGCGCGCACGGGCCAGTTGGTCGTTTGTCAGTTGGAACAGCCACGCAATCGCGATGTGGTCGTGCTGGTCGACCTTCGAAGCCCGGAACAACCCGGGCTGAACGATGCGGAACACGTCGAATTGGCCGTCAGCTTCGCAGCGACCGTGGTGGCCGATCTGTGTCGCAAGGTGGTCGGTAACATTTACCTGGGCACGACGGCCGATCCGACGCGTCTGCTCCACGGCCCGGCCTCGGCCGCACTGATGCGCGAAATGCTCGATATGCTGGCCGTGGTCGAACCGGGAAGCGACGATCGATGGGACGAACTGACCGATCAAGTGCGGTCGAGAATCGATCGCGGCACGGAAATCGTCCTGGTCGGCACCCGAAAAGCCGATCCGGCCGACGTGGCGCAACTCGGGTCGCTCTCGGGTGGGCATCTGCGTTGCATCGATGCGTCGAGCGACGAACTGTCGCAGGTCTTCCAATTCGAGTAGTGCCGGGGGTCTTCCGAAGTGTATCTGCAACGTCTGCTGCAAATCAACATGGCGACGCTGGCCGCGCTGGGCACCCTGCTGGTGGGCATGGGCCAACGCAGCGCCACTCTGCCCTTGCTGATGTCGATTGCGGCGATCACGTCGGTGTGGCTGACCGACATTACCGGATGGTTCCGTCTGAATCGGAAGGTTGCCAACGTGGCTGCGCTGGTGGCCTTGGTCCTGACGGCCCGCGAGCTGCTGCAATTCAACAGCGTGACTCAGGTTCTGGGCCTGGCCCGATTGCTGATCTATGTGCAAATCATCCTGCTGTTCCAGGAAAAGGACCTCCGAACCTATCGGCACCTGATCATCATGAGCCTGTTGCAGGTGGTCGTCGCGGCCATCTTCTTGCAGGGCGTTTGGTTCGGCGGTCTGTTGATCGTCTACATGTTGGTCGGGCTGTCGGCCCTGGCACTGCTGTGTCTGCATCGGGAACACGAGCGGATGCGGCCTGACGCCGAGCCGGTGTCGGTCCCTTTCACCGGCAGTGCGAGCCGCCGGGCCGCCGGCGAGGTCGGCCGCGAACTGTTCGGCCGATTGGCCATGATCGGATTGGCCACGCTCGGGCTCACACTGCTGTTGTTCCTTACGGTTCCCCGTTTCGGACGCACGGCCTGGCGCGGTCCGACTGTCGTAACCAAGCATGTCGTCGGGTTCTCCGATACGATGACGCTCGGAGAGTTGGGCGAGATCATCGAGAATCCCGAGGAGGTCATGCGCATCTGGCTGACTGACGCAACGACGAGCCAACCGTATGCCGTTCGGGGCGAACTCTACCTGCGCGGGGCCGTCTTGACACACTATCAGCGAGGCACGTGGCAACGGCAGAAGGCAAAGGGGACGGAAGCCCCGATTGCCGCCGCCGATGTCACGGTGCTACAGCGAATTGACATCGAACCGTTGGATCGCAATGAACTGTTCTGCCTCTGGCCGCCGATCCTGACGGAAGCGAACAACGGACTGCAATTCGAGGGTGATCGACTGGTTCGATCCCCGTCGCGACGTACGCAGCGGTTCACATTGGGTACCACCGCACTGGCCGACGGCATCCAGACGCCGTTGGTGCCGTATCGGGGCACGAAAGACGGCGTGGAGTCGCTGCTGCAAACGCCCGAGCTGCCGCAGTTGGCCGCTCAGGCCGAGCGTTGGGCCGCCGACAGCGGGCTGGCCGACGACGATCGCATGGCCCTGGCACGCCATTTGACTCGCCGGTTTCTCAACGCCCGGCAGTTCGAATACAGTCTGCAAGGCCAACCCCGGGACGAGTCGATCGATCCGATCGAAGACTTCATCACCAACAATCCCCGAGGCCATTGCGAGTATTTCGCTACGGCACTGTCCTTGATGCTTCGTAGCCGGGGGATCCCGTCGCGCGTCGTGATCGGCTACAAGTGCGATGAGCTGAACCAGTTCGACCGGTTCTACCAAGTGCGCCAATGGCACGCCCATAGTTGGGTCGAGGCGTACCTCGAACCGAGCCATCTGCCCGAGTCACTCCATCAAGGCGAAGACGCGCGGCGATGGCACGGTGGTGCGTGGTTGCGGCTGGAGCCGACGCCCGGTGCTTCGGCCGACAATGGCGACGAGAGTTCCTCCCGGGAGCTTTCGCTGCTAGATCGCTTCGAGAGAAGCTTTGAGCGGCTACAGACGCTCTGGGGAAATTACGTGATGGAAATGGATCGTGACCTGCAGCGTAAAGCGATCTATCAGCCGATCGTGCGGGCCGTCCAAGCTGCGATCGAAAACCTCAGCGATCCGCAGTGGTGGCGCAATCTGGCCCAAAGAGTCGTCCGGGCGGTGGACCCGACCGGATGGGCTGCCGGCCACTGGGTTCTCGGTGTGGTCATTCTGCTGGTCGGGTTGCCGGCGGCCGTGTTTGGCGTGCGTCGAGTTCGGCGCACCACGCGACGTCTGTGGAGTCGGCTTGCCGGCCGGGCCGTCTCTCGAGCGGGCGTCGATCTGCCGGAAATCGAATTCTACCGCCGCCTGGAAATGCTCTTGGCACGGCACGGCTTGCGCCGAACCGTTGGACAGACCCAGCGTGAATTTGCCCGAGAAGCGGGCCTGAGACTGGCGGAAATTACCGGTCATGCGCAGTTGACCCCACTACCGGCCCAAGTCGTCGAGGCCTACTACGGCGTCCGCTTCGGGCGGCTCCCCCTGGACAATGACCGGGCCGAGACGGTAGAACAGGCGTTGCGCCAGTTGGCAGCGTGCCAGGCATCATCCCCCGTTTAGCTGTCGCCGGCACGGCGACTTGACGCTTGGGCATACTTTCGGCAAAGTCGCCATGCCGGCGACAGCTAAACGGGCACATCGAAATCGGAAAGTTGAGAGGAGCGGCCCATGAAAATCGGACTGGTCGGTTACCAAGGATCGGGCAAGAGCACGCTTTTCGAGTGGCTCACTTCGGTGGCTTCCGATCCGGCCCAGTCGCACACGGCCCAAAGCGCCATGGCGACTATCCCCGAGCCGCGCATCGACAAGCTCTGCGAGATCTACCACCCGAAGAAGGTCACCCGGGCCTCGATCGAAGTGGTCGACACGCCGGGGCTGAGTCGAACGCACGAGGGCAACGCCGCCCGACTCGCCCTGATCCGCGAGGCCGGCTGCCTGGTTCTGGTCGTTGCCGGCTTCGATGCTTCCGACCCGATGGCCGACATGCGGTCGTTCGACGAGGATTGCCTGCTGGCCGATATGGAAATCCTTTCCGGGCGTGTCGGGCGGATCGAGGAATCGCTCACAAAACCCCTTCCGAAACCAGAACACGAACAACTCAAACACGAAGAGGAAACGCTAAGGCTGGTTCTGGCGGCCATCGAAAAGGGTGAACCGCTGCGCGAAGCCGATCTGAACGAAGAACAGCAGAAGACCACCCGGGCGTTTCGGCTGCTGAGCGAGAAGCCGCGCATGGTGATCGTCAATACGGCCGACGACGAGGAGAATCCCGACCGATTCCTGGCCGGCTCGACCGATGCGCTCCAAATCATCGCGCTGCCGGCCGGGTTGGAATTGGAGTTGGCGCGGATGATGCCCGAGGAACGGCACGAGTTCGAGCAAGAGATGGGGCTCGAAAGCGTCGACCGCGACCACATCATCCGTCGCCTGATGGAAGTCTCGGGCCAGAGACTCTTCTTCACCGCCGGCGAGAAGGAAGTCCGTACGTGGTTGTTACCCAAAGGCGGCACTGCCGTCGAAGCCGCCGGCAACATCCATACCGACCTGGCCCGAGGCTTCATCCGCGGCGAGGTGATGACCGTCGCCGATTTGGTCCGCGTGGGCAGCGAACGCGAGATCAAGGCTCAGCACTTGATGCGGCAGGAACCGAAAGACTACGTCATCCAGGACGACGATATTCTGTTGGTGCGGTTCAGCGTGTAGTAGCCTGTCGAAGGGATCCGTGCTGCCAAGCGGGCGGCAATAGAGCGTGGCCTCGGTCGGCCGTTGCGCGGCCAATACGATGACCGTCAGCCGTAGCGACTCGCCCGGGCCGGCGCTGGTGCGGACCGTCGGCACGATCACTCGTAGCTTGCCGCTGTATTGTTTCGTCGGCAGCGCGTCGGATGGCAGTTCGTCGGCAAGTGCGTTCTCCAGCCGTGCCCGGGTGTCGGCCATGACCGGTTTCCACCAACCCGAGTTCTGCTCCATGTTGACTACGGTCATGATGCCGCCCCACGTGGAAACGGCCGACAGGCGATAGCCGTACATTCGGCCGTACGACTCGACCAACTTGCGAAACAGCGGCAGGGCCTCGCCGCGGGCACGCGTCTTGCGGACGGCTGTGTCCGGCTCCTTCTCGATCGCCGTGATCAGTCGCGTGAAGTCGGTATAGATGCGTTGCACGAGCGCCTGATGGCGGAAGTAGCGAAACGTGTTGAGCCAATAGTCGAATCGCTCGCGGTTGCCCGGGCCACGGACCTTCGGACTCAGTGCGGCAAGTTGGTCGACGAAGCCGAACTTCTTCTGAACCTCGTCCCAAGGGGCCGAATTCGGGAGGAATCGGGCTGCCGGGCAGGAACCGTTGATCGAGAGCGGCAACCGGCCGTCGAGCCGCGTGAAGATCGCCACATCAGTCCCATCAGCCCGTCGCACCCGTAGGCCAGCGCATCGGCGGCGTCCTTTCGCGTGCGTGAGACGAACAACTGCGGATTGGCGATACCGTGGTACGTGTCGCTTTCCATCCACGGAATGGCCCATTTCCCGCGCCCTTCGATTCGGCCGAAACCGTCGTCGATCGGGTCATGGCCCAAGCGGCGGCTGATCGCGCTGACGGCGATCTCCTTGGGCAACCACCGATCGAACGCCGCTCGGTCGTCGTTCGGGCCGAGCACCCAACCGGCCGTGGCCAATTGGAACGGGGCGCCGACGTTCTCGAGTGCCTCCCGGGCAACCAGGATATCGTCGATCGTTCCCTTCATCTGTTCCTGGGAGTTGCCCAGCCCATGCCACACGGTCGGCTCGGCGTAGGGATGGCCCTCGGGATAGCAGTGCATGCCGATGAAGTTCATTCGCATCTTGGCCAATTGGCCGATATGGGCCATGTAATCGTCGGTACTCCATTGGTCGAAGCCCAGCGGATGCGAGCCCCAGGGGTTCAACCCACGCAAGCGAAACAACGGTTTGCCCGTCTCTTCCAACTCGGGCAGGGCGAAGGTCGTTCGATGATCGGGAACCACGTCGCCGTGCAGGAACAGCCCGATGCCGAAATGTTCGGCCAGCCGATACGCCCCATGCAGCGTGCCGATTGGGTCGCCCCCGACGACGACCAACACGCGATGCGTTCCCTGGGTAAACGTCTTGAGCAGGTATTGCCCCGGCCGCAGCATGGAAACGCGTTCGCTGAATCGGGTGTCGCCGAACGGCGCGATGGCCAACGAGCGACTCTTGTCGATGACCACGATCGCATCCCCTTCGGCGGGCAGGTCGTCGCGCCGGGCGATCGGCAGAAACCGGCCCGAGCGAAGATACGCATAACGCCGGATCTCCCGTGCGGCCAACGTCTCTTGAAAGCCGGCTCGGGGCGAACAGACGATCGTCGCCGAGCGGGCGGCACGGCAAACGGATTGCGACCCATCGACCGGCAATCCGACAACGGCAACGACCAACAGTGCGATGCAACGACCCATCGGCAACCTTCTTTCCTTCTTCGCGGGAGTTTGTCTCAATCATGGTTGATTGCGTCCCGTAGTATATCAGTTCGACCACTCCCGGAAAAACCGGGCATTTCGGAAATCGGCCAAGAATCGGCCTCTGGACGATCCCCGACCTTGCAAGACGGACGGATCGGAGGGAGAATGTTGGAATGTAGCCGAACTCAACACAAACCATAGGTGACCCAACATGACACATCGCCTCCTTTTGACACTGGCCGTTTGTGCCGCTGCTCTGCTTGGCCTTTCGCAGGCAACGCCTACGATCGCTGCCGAGCGGCCCAATGTGATCTTCTTTCTCTCCGACGACCAACGGAACGACTTCCTCGGTTGTGCGGGCCATCCGATCCTGAAGACACCGACCATCGACCGATTGGCGGCCGCGGGTGTTCGCTTCGAAAATGCGTTCGTGACCACGTCGATCTGTGCGGCCAGTCGGGCAACGCTCTTCAGCGGGCAGTGGGAACGGACCCATCGCTACACGTTCGGCACGCCGCCGTTGGCCGAAGAGCTCGTCAACCTCAGCTATCCGGCCGTGTTGCGCGAGGCCGGCTATCGAACGGGCTTTGTCGGCAAGTTCGGCGTGAACATGCAGAAGGATGCCAAGGAGAAGATGTTCGACTTTTTTGTCCCCATGGGGCGAAACCCCTACTTCCGCGAGCAGCCGGACGGCTCGCTGCGCCACTTCACTGAAGTTGCGGGCGATCGGGCCGTCGAGTTCTTGCGGGAATGTCCGGCCGATCAACCGTTCTGCCTCTCGGTCAGCTTCAACGCGGCCCATGCGTCGGACGGCGACAAGGTGAACCACTATCCCTATCCGAAAGCCGAAGAAGGACTCTACGAAGACATCACGATTCCACAGCCAAGAATCTCGACCGACTTCTGGAAGCAGCTACCCGGCTTCTTCCACGATTGCATGCACCGCGACCGCTGGTTCTGGCGATGGGATACGCCGGAGAAGTATCAGCGGAACGTCAAGTCGTATTACCGCATGATCACCGGATTGGATCGCGTGATGGGCGACGTGCTCGAGGAAGTCGAGCGGCTCGGTCGGGCCGACAACACGGTCGTCATCTTCATGGGCGACAACGGCTATTACAAGGGCTCGCGTGGATTCGCCGGCAAGTGGTCGCACTTCGAGGAATCGCTACGTGTGCCGCTGGTGATCTACGATCCACGATTGCCGGCCGCAAAGCGGGGCCGAGTGCTGAAGCCGATGGCGCTGAACGTCGACATCCCGGCCACGATTCTCGACCTGGCCGGCCAGCCGATGCCGAAGACCTACCAGGGACGCAGCCTTGTGCCGTTGGTCTGCGACAAGCAGTCCGGAGAGTGGCGAGACGACTTCTTCTGCGAACACTTGATGAACAACGCGAAGATTCCCAAGTACGAAGGGGTGCGCGGCGAGCGTTATGTTTACGCCCGATACTTCGAGCACCCCGAGGACGGCGAATTCCTGCACGATTTGCAGACGGACCCCGACCAGTTGAAGAACTTCGTCTCCGACCCGGCTTACGGCGAGGTACTTGAGAAGATGCGCCGCCGCTGCAACGAGTTGCGCGACGAGTTGGGCGGGCCCTATCGCAAACCGGAGCCTAGAAGAAAATAGGGCCCCGCCGCATGGTTGTTAGCCGGTGGTCTTGCCCACCGTTGTTGGCGTGGGTCATAGGGTGCGTGTTCACACGCACGCGTCCGTAGGTTTCGACCGTTTCGCGTGCGTGCAAGCACACACCCTGCTTTCTATGTCAACCCGGCGATCTTCTGGATCAAGAGCACGATGCTCGACCGCTGATAGCTGAGAATGCTCAGGCCGGCCACGGCGTTGGCGGCCAGATCTTGGAAGTAGGCCAGTCTCACCGACTCCTCGGTATTGTTGACCAGGTTGATCGCGTCGATGGAAGTTTCCAGATCGTCTTCCAGATCGCTCAGCAGCCCGGAGGCGGAACTGATCGCCGCATTGTAGAATCCGTCGACCGAGCCTTCGATTCGTGTCAGGTCGGCCAAGGCCTGGTCGACGACGCGAATGGCGTCGGAGCTGTTCTTGCCGACGCCGTTGAGCGTTGCCAACGAAAGGGACCCACCGCCGACCAACTGGCTCAAGCGTCCGGCCGATCCGCCGAGTTGGCCGGGCAAGGCACCCTGAATGGCGAGCGTAGAGCGACGGCTTACGTCTTCCGTGAGGGCGAAGGTCAGGGCCTCGCCGCCGACGGTGACGTTGTCGAACGTGCCGGTGTATCCGTCGAAGAAGGCGATCTCATAACGGAAGCCGCCCTGATTGACCGTGAAGCGACTTCCGTCGACCGCACCGGAAGTGGCACCGTCGTAAGTGATGCCGTTGATCACGGCCGAGGCGTTCGTGCCATTGGCTGTTCCGTCGCCGTTACCACCGGTCACGGCGAACGCCCCGCTATCGACGACGACCGCAACGTCGGCCCTGCTGCCGTAGTTGTCGCTCGATAACGTCAGCGTGTGAGCGACCAGATCGACGGTGGCGGAGACGCCCGTCTTGTAGCTCAGGTCGTTGATCTTTATGGCCACCGAGGCAAGCGAATCGAACTGGGTCATGCTGATGCTATCGTTGCCAAGATCGCCGGTCAAGGTGATGGCGGCGGTATCCGTGACCTGGTCGCTCGCATTGCCCGTGTAGACGAGGCTCGCCCGGGTCGCGCCGGTTGTGACTTGGCCGGAAATGGTTTGGGTGGGCAGACTGCCGTCGGGCACGAGCGACGAACTGGTGGCGTGAACGATCAGGTCGACCACCTGGTTCTCGTTGAGTGCCGAGACCGTGAAATCGGCCGAACCGTCCAACAGGGTCCGCCCGTCGATGTTCGTCATGGCCAGGCTATTGATCTGGTCGAGTGCGGTGTCGATCTGTGTTTGGGCCGCAGCCCGATCGGCGGCAGAAAGCGGGGCACTGCGGTCTTCGTCGAGCAGCAATTGGGTGCGAATCGTGTTCAACTCGGTTCGAATGCTATCGATCACGCTCTGCGATTGCGTGATCATGCTGCTGGCGGCCGTCACATTGGTCATCGTCGTCTGCACGATGCCCAGGCGAGATTGAAATCCGCTGAGCCGAACGAAAGCGGAAGGATCATCACGGGGGGAGTTGATCTTCTGACCGGTCGCCATGCGCAGGCTGCTTAGTGTCGCAGCCGCGCTGGCTTCGGCCAGACTGTTCAGCAGGCTCCGTTCGATGCCCGAAAGGGTTGCTCCGATACGTCCCATGAGAATTCGACTCCACACCGCGCGATTGCGAGTGTCATTTCCTTGTTAGCCAGGGCGCCAGGATTTGCTTGGCTCTGCGCACGACACCCATTTGGACATTTGTTTCATTCGTTGCCATCAGATAGGATCGGAAGCTGGTGATGACCTCGCGGGCCCTGTTTTCGACGTTCATGCGTCGCCGGTCGCGGGCCTTGCGCAGACTGATTTTCAGTTCGATCCTGGTTCGTATGGCACTTCCCGACACGGAAGCGTCGCCTTCCGTCTGGGGCTGTTCCTCTAGGAAGCAGAGATCGACGCGAAAGGCGATCGGTCGATCGGTCAGGCGTCGCAGTGTGCCGTATTGTTCGACGATCTCCAGAGAAACGTGATTGCCGTTGATCTTGAGGATCTTTGCCCTGTGATCGGCCACGAATCCACGAAGCTTCTCGATCGCCATTTTCACTGGGACGGACGTAATCAGCACTTGCTCGAGTAGTTGCTTGGAATCCGTTTTCTCGATCTTCGAGGCCCCCGTCGTCGTCTCTCGAGGTTGCCCGTCTTCCGACGCTTCGCCGTCGGGTCCGGTCCCCAATTGGACAACCTGATTTCTTCCACGCGACTTGGCCATCAGGAGTGCTCGATCCGCCCGACGGAGCATGGTTTCCGGGGTATCGCCCGGCTGGATCTCGGTCACACCGAAGCTGACGGTCACGGCGCGGCCTTCCATCATCGATTGCGGCATTTGGGCCAACCTCTTGCGGATTTCCTCGGCGCGGCGGGTCGCCGCCGTATTGTCGCAATCGGCACAGAGCATGACGAACTCTTCGCCGCCGTACCGTGCCACGAGGTCACCGGGGCGACAGGAACTCTTCAGCAGGTTGGCCATGGCGCGGATCACCTCGTCGCCCGCCTGATGGCCGAAGGTGTCGTTGACATTCTTGAATCGATCCAAGTCGCAAATCATCAGCGCGCAAGGGACCTGCTGCTGTTGGTGGGTAGCGGCGAACGTGGCATGCACCCGATCGAATTCCGCCCGGTTGGCCACTTGGGTCATCGGGTCCTTCGTGGCCTTCTCGTGCAAGCTCTGGCACCGTTGTTCCAGTGAGATCTCCGAGGAGGCGTCGTGAAACAACAGGATCACTCCCAGGATACTACCGTTGTCGTCGAGAACGGGAATCGCGTGCGTGTCGACCGAGATCGGGCGCTCGCTACGCCCGCAAATCGTCATGCGCCGTAACGATTGGGTACCCGAGCGGATCGCGCAACGGACCGGGCAATCGGAGTGTGCGACTCGGCGGCCCTTCTCGTCGGATAGGTGCAGCAGGCTCGGATCCCATCGGCGCTGGACGACGCTACTGCCGCCGATGCCGGTCAGTCGCTCGGCGCCCCGGTTCCACTGCTGGATCTGTCCGGACGCATCGATGAAGACGACTGCATCGTACATGTTGTCCAAGAGCTTCGTCTCGAACAGCAGATCGTCGCTTGGTCGGTTCTTCGACAACGGGACGAAGTTGAGCTGCCAGTAGGAATTGACGAGATCCGGGTCGAGCGAGTTGAGCCACCGTCCGGTAACCTCCTCGCGCAACTGCGATTGATCGCAGCTATGGAATTCGGCGAAGCTGTTAACCAGTTCCGCATCGAATTGCGACCCGGCACAATCGAACAGTTCCGCCATTGCCCGCTCGTGCGAGATGGCCGACCGATAGACGCGGTCGGTCACCATCGCGTCGAAGGCCTCGACAAGGGAAATCATCCTCGCCGCCAGCGGAATGTCTTCGCCACAAAGCCGATAGCCTTGCCGTGTACCGTCGGATCGGGCTCCCACATGCTCGACGATGTCGAGGATCTCCTGCGAGACGCAACAGTGGCGAAGGATCTCCAAACTCATTCGCCGCGACCGCGCCATCGTGGCCGCTTCGTCCGAATCGAGCATGCCCGGCTTCAGGAGAACGCGGTCGGGGACGCCAATGATGCCGATATCATGCAACAACGCAGCCACTTCCAAGGCGTCGCGGCGGTCTTCCCCCAGTCCCATCTTCAGCGACCAGACCGAACAGTTCAAAGCAACGCGCAAAGCATGCCTCGCCGATGCTTCGTGTTTGCAACGCAGGGCGGCAAACAGGGCACCGCCAATCCCGAGGCGGACCTGTGCGAGTTGGTTGTCGACGGCCTCGCTGGTCGCCGGTACCGGCCCAGCGGAGACTACGGTTTCGGCAACCTCCGAGGGTTCCTCCAACTCTTGCAGCAGCGTGCCGATCTCGGAGACCCAGAAATCGGTCGCCACCAACGGCGGATAGGGGGGATCGAATGTATCCGGCGCAGCCCACTTCGCGGGCGTTTCAAGACTTTCCGTGTTGGGCCCTGGAGTCTTAGCCATGGGTGCCGGTTCCAAGCGATCGAGTGTTTCGTGAATAGGCGGGCAATGCTGGAGAATACGGTTACCCACCCGAGCGCCGTCATGCCCGAAAACGACGCCCTTCTTAGTGCGGCCAGCTATTGAAAGCCTAGTTCACGTGTGAACTTCGGTCAAAATAATTGCATGCCTGCAATTCGGCCTCGTGGCATCCGGTCAACCGACTGGCCGCACCGTGGTGATTCTTCGCAACGGTGTACACATTCGGCCTCACGCGTTTCCAATCTTTCACCACAATCGTTGCGATCGGGCAGCAAGTCTTGCCGATCACGGACCGTTCGGCTATCATGTTTGGCAGTCGCAGTCGGAAGTTGCAGTGGAACGTATCTATCACGAGCAGGAGTTCTCCATGAAGCTGGTAACCTACCAAAGCGAGCAGGGGCCGCGGGCGGCCGGTGTGCGTGACGATAGCTATGTCGATCTGAATCGGGCCGATCCGGCCGTGCCTGCCTGCATCAAGGCATTGCTGGCTCAAGGTCCCGAGGGAATCGCTCGGGCCGAGAGGGCCATGGCCGCCGGTGAGCCGGTGCCGCACACCGACGTCGATCTGCTGCCGCCGATCCCCAGTCCCGAGAAGGTGATCTGTATCGGGCTCAACTACGCCGACCATGCCAAGGAAAGTGGTGCCGAGCCGCCCGGCGAGCCGGTCCTGTTCAACAAGTTCCCCTCGGCCGTCTCCACCGCCGGCCGGCCGATCGTCTTGCCGAAGCTCAGCCGAGAAGTCGACTACGAGGCCGAATTGGTCGTGGTGATCGGAATCGGCGGGCGGCATATCCCCAAACAGCAAGCCCTCGAACACGTCGCTGCCTACTGCTGCGGCAATGACGTCTCCGCACGCGACTGGCAACTTCGAAAGCCGGGCGGCCAATGGCTGCTGGGCAAGTCCTTCGATACGTTCGCCTGCTTCGGACCGCACCTGGTGACCGCCGACGAAATCGACGACCCGGGCAATCTGGAGATCCAGCTCCGACTGAACGATCAACAGATGCAAGCTTCCAACACGGCCCAATTGATCTTTCCGGTCGAAGAGTTGATTGCGTACGTCTCGGGCGTATGCACACTGAAGCCGGGCGATCTGATCTTTACCGGCACACCCTCGGGCGTGGGGTTCACGCGTACGCCGCCCGTCTTCCTGAAAGACGGTGACACGGTCGAGGTTGAAATCGAGAAGCTGGGTATTCTGCGCAATCATGTGATCGCAGAATAGACAGCCAGTATATGGGCGGTTTATGCGGTAAGTGGCAAGCGTGGATGACTAGGCAGTCGTGGGAG
>JAZFUB010000433.1:0-12055 GCA_036447015.1 Thermoguttaceae bacterium
TCGGAGGAAGCGAATGCCTTGACGACAATGCCAACGCCACAGGCGCCGACAATGATCAGGAACAGATAACGCCGAAATATCCACACAGCGACGTCCCGCGTTCTCTGGTCGTCTCTTTGTCCACCCAACTCCGCAAGGAACCGAGTCATGCTATTCCGCAACCCAAGGTTCGTGAGGACATTCGCCATTTCGACAATCCAAACGAAGTAGGCAATTCGCCCAACACCTTCAGTGCCGAGACTGCGCGCGATGATGATACTCGCCACCAGACGCCCAGCCAAGCTCACGAAGCTGGCAACCGCGCTCCAAGCCGTCTTCCCGACAAGAGACGCATTCCGCGCTGGCAGAACACGTGGAACTCGGCATTGTGCTTGAGTTGCATTCGTCAACGTTCTCATCCCAACTGGTGCCTCTTGTTGCCTGAAGTGAATGCAAACCGGTCGGCGCAGGATCGGGAACATCAGCCCAGCTCAGAATCGGCAGCGATCGTCCAGAGAGCCGGAAGAAGCGGACATGCAACTCCACGGGAACCCGCGACCGTCGCATTTATAGGTGGACAACCGCCCGCTCCTCGCTCTCGTGCGGCATTGTCTCTGCAAACGAGAAACCAGTCAATGTCGGATTCTCGGGCCCTGTAGAGCCTTCTCACCGGTCCTTTTCCCGACCGAAGCTGGCCTTGCATTCGGGTGGTCGGGCCGCTAAACTCCCCGCCATAGAATTTCCGCCATAGAATTTCTCCCAGATTGCTTCTCACGCGAGACTTAGACTCATCGATGCGGCTCATCCGTGTCCGGGCGTGTCGAATCTTGGTGGCCCGGGCGTGCATAACTCTTTTCTATAGAACGAGTTGAGATCAGTTCCACCGAGTCCGTCTCGGCGGTCATCGACCCGAGGGGCCCCGGTGCCGTCACGACCTGATTCGCAGTGTTGCGTTAGTTCTAACCCCTTACGGGTCATTTTACTTGCAATGAAATCCGGGGCTTCTTAGAATAGAGCTAAGGGTCCCGGCTTCCCTAACCCCAATATTTTCGAGGGTGAGCGATGAAACGCTTGGTGCTGGGCGCCCTGGCAGGTGCAGGACTGGTGATGGTGGCCCTCGGGGCCATGGATGATAGCGGTAAGGGCTTTGCCCAGCAGTTATCCCCGCAACAACGCATCGTCGCCGGCGATCGGTTGATCGCCGTGCCTGTTGTGGTTGAAGAAACGGGCCAACTGCTGACCGTAAGTGATCCGAACGGGCGGGTGATGAGCGTCTATCACATCGACTCGGCCAGCGGAAAAATCGGCCTTCGAAGTGTTCGCAACATTCACTGGGACCTGCAGATGATGGATTTCGACAATGAAGGGCTCTCGCCTTTGGAGATCCGGGCGTTGTTGGAACAGAGGTAACGCGTGGAACCGGTAGTGCTCCGGGTCTGGGCGACTCACGTCGTGCGGCCCGAGCGGTCGGTCCACGTCAGGTGGACCGGGAGTTGGCTATGGCCCAAAAATATTACAACGTCAGAGAAACTGCCGAGATCCTCGGTCTTCCCGAAGATGACGTCAAGCAGATGCAGGCAAGTCGGCAGTTGCACGGGTATCGTGACGGAATCGATTGGAAGTTCAAAGTCGAAGACATCGATCGGTTGGCCGGCGAGCGCGCTGCCGGGCCATCGAATCTCTCCGATTCGGAACCCTCGGACCCCGGCGACGTCCTGCTGAGCGAGGTCGAGTTGGGTGAGTCCGATCCGGGCGCTTCCGGCACGGTCATCGGCATGGAGAGCGGTGCCAAGAGTTCCGCCGACAGTGATCTCAAGATAGCCGACGACGATTTCCAACTGGCCGACAGTGGTTTGAACCTGGCCGACGAGCCGCAGCCGGCCGGGGCGAGCGCGACCGACGAGGGTGGGTCGAAGGCCGGACAGTTCGAGGATCTCGATAACGAACTCGACCTGACGCTGGAAGAAGACCTTTCGTTGGACGAGGATCTCGCGCTGGACGAGGGTCCGGCCGAGGTGGCCGCTGGTGACTCGGATGTCGGCCTCGACGGCAGCCAGTTCGAGGACGACGACCTGGTGCTCGGCGGAAGCGGCGGCGGAAGCGACATTTCCATCGGCGGCGACAGCGGTATCTCGTTGGTCGACCCGGCCGATAGCGGCCTGTCGCTGGAGGAACCGCTGGAATTGGTAAGCAGTTCGGAGGAATCGCTCGAACTGGGCGAAGACGACATGCTCTCGCTGAGCGACGACGGGAATGCCGCCGGGGCGGCCGAGGAAGACGACTTCCTGTTGACGCCGCTGGAAGAGGCGGGCGACGAGGACGACTCGGAGAGCGGTTCCCAGGTCATTGCCCTGGATACCGAGGGTGAGCCCGACGAGGCTGCCACGATGATTGCCAGCTCGGAGGGCGGCGGAATGGCTGCCATGCTCGAGGAAGACCTGGGCGACGGATCCGACGTTGCAGACTTCGGCGCTCCGCTGGGTGCCGATGCCGCTCCGTTGGGCGCCCAACCGGCAGGGCTTGCCGTCGGGCAGCCGGCAACGCAGGCGGCCGCCATCGCGCCCGAGATCCCCTATTCCGTCTGGAATGTCCTGAGCCTGGCGCTCTGTGCGATCTTCCTCACGCTTACCGGTATGATGATGTACGATTTGCTGCGAAATATGTGGAGTTGGGACTCCACCTACCAAGTCAATAGTTCGATCATGGATTGGATCCTCAGCCTGTTCGAGTAATCGGTCTCGCGACCTGCTCGGCTTTGCTACGGTTCGAAAGGAGTCGAATCATGAAGGCCGCTCGCCTTTTGCCGGCATATCTTCCGATGTGCCTTCTCGTCGGTATCTGCTTTTCGGTCTCGGGTTGCGCGCTGGTGCCCCGATCGCAGATCGCCCAGTTTCAATCGGAGGTCCAGGTCCTCAGCGAGCAGCGCAAGGCCCACCTGGCCGAAATCGAGAACCTCAAAATCCACAGCGAGAACCTTGGCGACCAGTTGTTTCGCACCGAGGAAGAACTGGGGCTGCTGCAAGAGGAATTGGGACTCGATCGACAGCAAATTGCGAACTATCGGCGCGAACGAACCGAGCTGCACAACCAGTTCGAAGGGTTGGTCGGCGGCCATGCCCGAATCCCGGCCAAAGTGAGCCAGCGATTGGCCGAACTGTCCCAGCGCTATCCGAGCCTGCAGTTCGATCCGACGACCGGCATCAGCAAGCTCGACACCGACATCCTTTTCACCAGCGGCGACATCCAAGTCAAGCCGGGCGCCGAACAGGTGCTCGGAGAGTTGGTCGACGTGCTGAAACTGCCCGAGGCAGCCGATCTGAAGATCATGGTCGTCGGCCATACGGACAACCAACGGATCGCGAAGAAGCCGGCCAGGGAAAAGTTCCCCAACAACTTCCATCTCAGCACCTCCAGGGCGCTGGCCGTGGCCGACTTGATGCAGCAGCATGGCCTGCAGGAACGGCGGATCGGCGTGGCCGGTTTTGGCCCTCATCAGCCGATCGCGCCGAACATCACCTACCAAGACCGACAAAAAAACCGGCGCGTCGAGATCTTCGTGATCAATCGCGACGTGCCGGTCGTCGGATGGACCGATTCGATCCCGACCGTGTATCGCTAGTAGCCCGTTTAGCTGCCGCCGGTACGGCGGCTTGGCCGAAAGTGTGTTTATTCCCAAGTCGCCGTACCGGCGACAGCTAAACGGGAAAGTTACCCTTCGGCCAGAATCTTCTTCAGCCCGGCCAGCGATAGCTTGACGCAGTCCATCGGCGATGTGTTGGGCAGATAGGCCTCCTGCTCGATCGTGAGCCACTCGGTCGCGCCGGCCTCCTTGCAGGCTTCGATGATCTCGGCCCACTTGACCGAATCCTCGCCGATGATCGGTCGCCCTTCGTCGCCACGGACCACCGCCGGTTTGCAGTGGATGATCTGGCTTCGGCCGGGATACTTCCGGATCAGCGCGGCGGCGTCCTGCCCGGCGACCGTCGACCAGCCGACGTCCTGCTGCAAGATGACGTCCTTGCTCGTCCGTTCGGCGAACAGTTCCCAATAGGTTTTGTCGCCTTCTTTGTGGAATTCGTGCGTGTGGTTGTGGTACCCGCACTTCATATCGACCTTCTTGAGGATGTCGGCCGCCTTGTTGAAGATGGCGGCCAGCTCCTTGCTCCCGTCGGGTTTCGAGAAGCGTCCGTCGCCCGGCACGATCAGGTACTTGCAGCCGATCGTCTTGTGGAAGTCGATCGTCTTGGCCAAGGCGTCAGGGCTGAGCGTACCGGTGCCGATATGCGTACCGGCCACCTTCAGGCCCAGATCGTCGAGCCGGCTGCGCAGCCCTTTTGCATCACCGCCGTACTTGTGATACCCGGCGAACTCGACCGACTCGAACCCCATCTTCGCGACCTGTGCGAGTGCCTTGTCGAAATCCTTGCCGCAGTCGCCGCGGACCGAATAGAGTTGCAGCGAGATGCCAAGCGATTTCGCGGCCGCGGCCTTTGCCAGCGCCCGGGCTGCCGGCAGTCCGGCCGCCATCGCGCCGGCGGCAGCAGTCGCTTTGAGCATGGTTCGACGGGAAAGGGTATTGCGATTCTCTCGAAGCATGAGACGGCTCCTTTGCAGTGGATCTGAATTTCTGGTGGGTTCGAAATATTCGGCAGTGACAGCCCTCTATTGTACGTTACGGCAAGCCGAGATGCCAGCGGGTCGGACAGGACGGCAGGACATCTCTTCCACGAAAACTAACTTTGCAGTTCTCGTGGCCAGGACGGCGTTTGCGACCAAGCCACGACTCGATGCCACGCGAACCACGACACCGCGTGCGTGCAAGCACACACCCTAAGTGCCGTTCTCGATGAACTTCAACACTTCGTGAAACGGGACGGCCGTGAACGTGCCGAAGGTTGGATGCTTTCGGAGTCGGTCGCGGCTGGTGGCTGGTGAGTTCAGGCCGCAGAGGAAGCGGGCCAGTTGGCGGGGTGTGGCGAGCGAATCGTGGCCTTCTGCGCGGAGCCGGCCTATGGCGGCGGCCTTCGACGGGTCGGGCGATGCGTAACGGGCCGGCGGTAAGGGCTGGGCCGGCTCGCCGTCGCAGCGGCCGCAATGACCGCATGGGTCGCGCCGCTCGCCGAAATAGGCCAGCAACTCTTGCGTCAGACAGCCCTCGTGCTCGGCAAACGCCATCACACTCCGAATCCGTTCGATGTCGTTGTCCTCGCGCGTCTGAAAACGCTCGAACAGTGTCTCGCACAACTGGGACAAGTCGCCGGGCAACCGCAGTCGGCGATATCCTTGCCGCACGCCCGAGGCCTGCACGATCAGATCGCCCGTCTCTTCCAGATAGCCGATCGCGGCCACGACCCGCTCGCGCGGTTGCCCGATCGCCCGGCCGACCTGCTCGGCATCCAACGAGAACCACGTCTTGCCCTTCGTCGCGTGGCGAAAAATGCTCCGCAAGAAGTCGGCACGCGACGGATCGAATCGGGCCAGGATCTGCTGCGACGTCTTCTGCGGCTGGAACTTGTAGAGCGAATAGAACGGGCTGGTCGCGGAAATCACGTTTTCCAACTCCAAGTAGGTCAGCAGCGTGCGAACCACCAACGGTCGCATGTCGTGGCGTCGCGACAGGTCATGGGTCGAAACGTCGAACGACTCGCCGTCGTCGTTAAGCACGTCGTCACCGAGCACTTCATCCACGACCGACGCGACGGCCTCACGCGTGGGCGTGTCGCCATAGGAAAAATTCTCCAGCGTCACGACGTCGTCGGCACACGCGAGCATCTCGCAGATCGATTGGTCGCCGTCGCGGCCCGCGCGGCCGATCTCCTGGGAGTAGCTTTCCAACCCCTTGGGAAGATTGTAATGATAGACGTAGCGGATGTCGCGTTTGTCGATACCCATCCCGAACGCGATCGTTGCGACGATGATCATGCGATCCGATTGCATGAACGCGTCTTGAATGGCGTTGCGGTCGTCGGTCTCCATGCCCGCGTGATAGGCCCGGGCGTCGAAACCGGCGGAAGCGAGCCGCGCGGCGACCTCTTCGGCCGTGCGTTGCAAGGTGACGTAGACGATGCTGGGCCCGGGCGGCCGTTGCTTCAGCCGATCCAACAGCAGATCGTTGCGTCGGGCCACATCGGTCGGCGTGACGTGCAGCCTGAGGTTCGGCCGATAGAAGCCCGTGTGGACGACATCGTGTTGGTCGATGCCGAATTCCCGGGTGATGTCCCCGGCGACCTGCTCGGTTGCCGTGGCCGTGAGCGTCAAGACTCGTTCCACGCGGAGTTGCTCGGCCAATCGGGCTATCTTCAGGTAGTCGGGCCGAAAGTTGTGGCCCCACTGGCTGATGCAATGGGCCTCGTCGACCGCCAGCAGCGATATCTTCTTGCGTCCCAACGACTGCACGAACCGCTCGTTGCCCAGCCGTTCGGGCGAGATGTAGAGCAACTTCAGCCGGCCCGAGTTCAACCCGTCGTAAACCGCCAAGGTCTCTTCCCGGGTGAGACTCGAATCGAGCCGGGCCGCGGGCACGCCGTGCGACACGAGGAAATCGAGTTGATCCTTCATCAGGGCAATCAGCGGCGAGATCACCACGGTCAGCCCGTCGAGCATCAGCGCGGGCAATTGGTAACAGAGGCTCTTGCCGGCCCCGGTCGGAAACACGGCCAACGCCGAACGACCCTGCAACAGCCGGCCGACGACCGCTTCCTGGCCGGGCAGAAAGTCGTCGAAGCCGAAGGTCCGCTCGAGCGTTTCACGCGCATCGTCGATCGCACTGTTTTCAGTTCGTTCGTCGGAAAGAGCCATGGCAGCACCCCAAAGTTCGTTTCAGAGACAGGAGACAGATGTACAGGCCAGTGTATCAGCCGCCCGACCCGGACGCCAGCCCTCGCGGCCGCACCCCTCCACTGAACCTGCCCCGTCGAATGGTCACAACCTTTTGAGAGTTAAAGAGGGACAAGAGTTAAAGAGGGACAGGCTACTTTAATGGCTCCTCGGCAGAATATGTGGGCGGATTCACGTCCGGAATGCGACAGCGGAGTACCGGTGCCTCTTCTCTGGTCCCGTCTTTCAAGGCGAATCGATCAAAGTAGGCGCGGAATTAGAGAAGAGGCACCGGTACTTGGTTTCTCTACCTCAAAAGACGACACGCCACCTGAGATGTAAAGGCTTGCTATGTCAAGGGTTATGCTCCCACGCCGCGAAATCGACCCACTAATTCTGCCGAGGAACCACTTTAATGAGCCCAAACAAAGAGCCTGTCCCTCTTCAACAACTCTGATCGACCAAGCGGGTGGTTCAAGAATACACCACGAAGGTCGCGAAGGACACGAAGAACGTATAGCAAAGCAATGATTCACTACTTTCTTCGTGTCCTTCGCGACCTTCGTGGTGTATTCCTTCCTCTTCAGACCTTGAGGCGGCCGACCAGGTCAACAGGGCGGATCTCCTCGGATCGGTCGACCGGGAACCTTGGAAGACGGCTCGCCGGCTGGTATGCTGTCAGGAGGGTGACGTTTGCCGCTCGGACACTCGCAGGCCGACCGAAAGACGCCCGAAAAGGTCTTCCGGTCGCTTCCAGGAGCTGTTTGAATGAGACGACTTTGTTGCGTACTGACCGGCTGCGTGCTCCTTGCCGGTCTGATGTTGGTCCGCAGCACAGAGGCGGCCGAACTCTGTCCGTTTCATCCGCAAGCGGCCAAGCTGTCCGACAAATTGGGCCACACGTTCGTTTGGCGCGAAAGGTGTGGCAACAACAGCGAAGACCATCAACTGGCCGGTGGGTTCGAGTGGGAAGGCGACTCGCGGGAATTCCTTGCTTTGGGCGAAGGCCTCGTGCGGGGCGTGCGGCGCGGCGGGCTGATGATGCTCTCCTTTCCCAACGGCAATGTGCTCCGCGCGCAGTGGAACGTCGATTTCCCCAAAGGTCACACGCTCGGGCTGGAATATGCCCTGACCGACTTCGCGGCCCGGTTGAGTTCCAACGGCCTGACGTTCACTGTCCTTGCCGTCGACACCGACGGCAAGGAGCATGTCGTCCTGCAAGATACGTTCGCCCGCGGCGATGAGGCCGTTCGCGAGAAGCAGCTTCGGTTCGACTACCCGGTTCGCCAACTCGCACTGGTCCACGACAATCTGGGCGAAGAGATGTGGGACGTGTTGTGGATCCGGCCCGAAGGTCTCGTGGTGCCGAAGATCCCACCCGCCCGAGTGGTCACGCGGCCGAAGCCACCGGAGGAGACTCCGACGTCGGATCTTCGCCTTGCGGACGGTCGGCCGAGCGAGGTCGCCATCGGGGCGTTGCGATCGGCTGTGGAAGACCTCATCGAGACGTTTCCGGTTCGTTACTCCAATGGCAAGCGGTTTCTCGCGCAACTCGACGGAATCGAAGAGCGGTCGGTCGAGACGGAACTCGATCAGGCGGCATGTGCGGACCTTGCCGAGCAGTTCGAGGCCTTGCAGCGCGAGGCCCTGATCGCCAACCCGTTGGTTAGCGGACAGCCGATCCTGTTCGTCGTCCGGCGACAGTACCGCAGCCATTACCATGCCATCGATACGCTGTTCCATACCGACGAGTTCAACCCGGACCGAGGGATCTTCCATGCCGAACTGTTCGGCGGCGGCGGGGCGATGAAGACGATCGACTTCGGCAATGGCGGCAAGGTGACCACGCTGGTCGACGTGCCCGAGGGCGTGGCTCGCGACCCGGACGTCCATTTCGATGGGCGGCGGATCGTTTTTGCCATGCGGCACAACAAGGAGGAAGATTATCGCATCTACGAGATCCACACCGACGGCTCGGGCTTGAAGCGGCTGACGGCGGCCGAGGGCACCTGCGACTTCGACCCGATCTATCTGCCCGACGACCGGATCCTTTTCTCGTCCACCCGGGAGCCGAAGTACAACATGTGCAGCCGCGACATCGCGGCCAACCTGTTCCGCATGGAGCCGGACGGGGCGAACATCCATCAGATCACGAAGAACACGCTGTTCGACAACCACGCGGCCTTGCTGCCCGACGGACGGATCCTCTACGCACGTTGGGAATACGTCGACCGCAACTTCGGCGACGCCCATGGGCTGTGGACGGTCAATCCCGACGGCACGAACCAGGCCGTCTACTGGGGCAACAACACGGCCGTGCCGGGCGCCGTGTTCAACGCCCATCCGATCCCCGGCACGCAGCAGATCCTCTGTGCAATGGGGCCGCACCACGATCGGCTTTGGGGCGCGCTGGGCATCATCGATCGGCGTCGGGGTGTCGACGGACGCGAGCCCGTGTTGCGGACCTGGCCGGCCAATGCGGCCGACGGCATTCGTAGCGGCGGTGGGTTCGATTGCGATCACCATGGCCGGACCGTGCGAATCAAGTACGAAGACCCTTGGCCGTTGTCCGACAAGTATTTCCTCTGCTCGAAGATGACCGGCCAAGGCGAGCAGACGGGTCTTTTTCTAATCGACCTGTTCGGCAACGAACTGCTGCTGCACACGGAAGGGGGCGGCTGCTACGACCCCATGCCGATCACGCCTCGGACACGTCCACCGGTCGTCCCCTCGCGGCGCGATTTCCTCGACGGCCAGGGCGTCCTCTTCGTGACCGACGTCTACCGGGGCACGCACATGCAGGGTGTCGAACCGGGAGCGGCCAAGTATCTGCGCGTCGTCGAATCGCCCGAGAAACGCCACTGGTCGCCCGGCAGTTGGAACGGGCAAGGCTATACGGCCCCCGGCATGAACTGGCACAGTCTGGAGAACAAACGGATTCTCGGCACCGTGCCGATCGAGCCCGACGGTTCGGCCCATTTCGTCGTGCCGGCCGATACGTTCGTCTACTTCCAACTGCTCGACGAGAACCGGATGATGATCCAATCGATGCGTAGCGGCACGGTCGTCCAGTCGGGCGAAACGACCGGCTGCGTCGGCTGCCACGAAGATCGCCTCGCCGCCCCCACGCGCCCGCCCACCACGACGCCGTTGGCCCTGCAACGCCCGCCCAGCCGGCTCGAAGATTGGTACGGGCCGACGCGTCTGTTCGGCTTCACGGCCGAGGTGCAGCCGGTGCTCGATCGAAAGTGCGTCGCGTGCCACGACTACGGCAAGGAGGCCGGCAAGAACCTCAACCTAGCCGGCGACCGGACGCTCGCGTTCAACACGGCCTATCACGAACTGTGGCGGGGGGGCTATCTGAAATGCGTCGGCGGCGGACCGGCGGAAGTGCAACCGGCCTACAGTTGGGGCTCGCACGCCAGTCGACTGATCCGCGTGCTCCGCGATCCGAAATTCCCCGGCCATGAGGAACTGCACCTGACCACCGAAGAGCTCGACCGGATCATCACCTGGGCCGATCTGAACGGCGTCTACTACGCCACGTATGCGTGCGCCTATCCCGACAGCCGCACGGGCCGTTGCCCGTTGGACGGCGGGCAACTCAACCGACTCGGCCAGCTCACCGGCATCTCGTTCGGCCGCCTGATGAGTTACGGCAGCAACCCGGGCCCAATGGTCAGTTTCCGTCGCCCGGAGCTAAGCCCATGCCTCGAAAAGTTCACTGACCCAACCGACCCGGCCTATCGCGAATCGCTATCGATCCTCGAGGCGGGCAAAGCAACGCTAACAAAGACACCAAGGGCCGACATGCCGGGCTTCATCCCCTGCGAAAAGGACCAAAGCCGAGAACAAAAGTACGCCGCCCGCCGCAAGGCCGAGCAACGAAGCCGCGCGGCCATTCGGCTGGGGGAGAAGGTTTATGATTGAGTGGGCATGTAGCACCCGTCATTCTAGACAAATCCCGCCGGCTTGCCCGGCGGATCGTTCGGCTTCCTGCTACACACCGACGGCCCCAGTTGCTCCAGAATCCCGCCGGCTTGCCCGGCGGGATTTTGACGCGGCAAACGCAGCGATGTAGTGAAAAACCGAACAATCCGCTGGGCAAGCCAGCGGGATTCGAGAGTTGGTAGTGCAATTCGGGAGTTGACACGATGAACGATGAATCCGTCGTTTCCGAAAGAAGACCGTCCGACAACCCTTTCAGGGGCTGGATCATCAGAAGAGCCGCACTCATTGGAATTCTTCTGTGTACTATTCTCGGCCTTCGAGCTTACGTCCTGTGGATACCGCAGGTCCCCTTCGATCCACCAACGTGGCGCGGCGATGAGGCAAGGGCCAGGGGCGATTACAAAATACCTGACGGTCGCGAAACGATGATGCGCGATCTGCTAACAAACCACTTGCCGGGTATGAATCGACAGCAGATCAAGGAGATTCTCGGCTCTTCCCACACTCACGAGACCGCGAGAATCCGTGAGAGCGGGACGAGCTATTTCTTCCAGAGCTACGAGTGGGACATGCTGTATCCACTCAGCGTAGAGGCGACTTTTATATTGGACCACAGAGGGAAGCTATGGCCGGAGCAGGAGTACTTGTTCATCAGATTGGGAAAGGATGGTCTGTTCGAGAGTTGGTACATCTATGGTTCCGAACGGTGGCCGAAGATCGTGGGACGAGAAGCAGCCTCTTGCTACCGAACGCGTCGCTAGGAAGACTGACGGACGAGAACCCGAAAACGAGCGGGTGCCGGCCATCGCTATTTGGCCTTCTTGGCCGCAGCCTCGGAGACATCTCGAACGATCTTCGTTATCATTTCCCAGCTCTCTCGGTGATAGTTCTCAGGGACTTCGAGGGTCTCACCGTCTGTATATCTTGCGGATTTGCCCGCCTTCGCCGCGTAGATGGTGTTTGCAATTCCTTTGTTGTGGACAAGAATATCTCGCGATGCCTTGATTTCTGCGAGTGTTTCGATTTCGGCCGCGGTAGGGCAGCCAAGGCTCACAAGCCCCTCGGCGTATTCAAACCAGTCTTCTAGCTTCTTGTACTTGAGTTCATTGAGCTCTTTGTCCACAACGGCCCGGGTGATCGCATGTTTGTCGCCCGCGTCGAGGACCGTCTTGAAGTCGACCTGTCTCTTCTCCAGAGACTTCGGATAGGCCGAGAGCCAAAGACGAAGCAGATCGAAGAAGAAATCCTCGAACAGCGAAATGAAATGCTGAAACGTAGCCGTCACGAGATAGTCGGCAACGTAAGGCTG
>JAZFUB010000434.1:0-6403 GCA_036447015.1 Thermoguttaceae bacterium
ACCGAACGAACGTCGAAGCCGAGGCAAACGACGATCCCGATTATTACATCACGCATGCAATCAGCAAGGAAGCGGAGCGAATGATCCGTAGTGCCGGCGCAAACACGCCCCTGTTCCTCTACGTGGCCTTCACCGCTGCCCACTGGCCGCTGCATGCGCCCGGCAAGGACATCAAAGCGTACCAAGGCAAGTACGCAAGGGGTTGGGATGAATTGCGCCAGCAACGCCTGGCGCGAATGAAGACGCTCGGCATCATTCCGGAAAGTCTTCCGCTCTCGCCTCGCCATGCGAACGTTCCAGCATGGAAAGACACGCCAAACCAGGCATGGCAGCAACGTCGAATGGAAGTGTATGCTGCTCAAGTCACGGCCATGGATCGAGGAATCGGCCGGATTGTCGATGCGTTAAAAGAGACCGAGCGATTCGACAACACCTTGATCTTCTTCACGATCGACAACGGGGGCTGCCACGTCGAATACGGACCGAATCGCAAAGGCGACTACCTTCCCGAGAGAACTCGCGACGGTCGGCCGATGCGACCGGGAAATCTTCCGGAGATCATGCCCGGGCCCGAGGATACGTATCAGAGCTATGGTTATGGTTGGGCCAACGCATCGAACACTCCATATCGTTTTTTCAAGCAATTCGACCACGAGGGCGGCATTCGCACTCCGATGATCGCACACTGGCCGGAAGGCATTGCCACACCGGGCCGGTTGGTTCCAACGGTCTCCCACCTGATCGATATTATGCCGACCGTGTTGGACGTCACGAGCACCACACTACCGCCGAAAGCCGCAACCGAGACGCCGATCGAAAGGGACGGACGTTCGCTCGCCGCAGTCTTCAGCGGCCAGGAACTCACCGGTCACGAGACACTGTTCTTTCATCACGCCAGGGGACGAGCACTGCGACACGGCAATTGGAAGATAGTCGCCGAAGGCAAGAGTGCGTGGGAGCTTTACGATCTCGGCCGCGATCCACTCGAACTGCAAGATCTGGCCGACAAGATTCCGCAAAAGGTCAAGGAACTTGCAGCGATCTGGCAGTCGCAGTCAGATCGACTGGCCAAACAAGCGGAGCTCGATTGACGTGCAAGTCTGGCGAACAATAAAGGTTCATCCGAAACTTGCGTATGTTAGGCCGCCAAAAAGGAAGTACGGGTTCCTCTTCTCTGTTCAGACAACTGCATGAATGCCGATATTCTCCAGCAATTCACACGGCCGGCAACAGAGAAGAGGAACCCGTACTTCCGGGAACCCCTGTCACCTACGCTTCACGTCCAATAAAAGGGGACAGGCACCGGGCGGCATGCCGTTTTGGCGGGGCTTTGCTTGAATGGGCCCGGAGCCAGTCCCCTTTATTGGACTACGCTGTTCTTAGTTGTTCGATGGCCGCTTCTACTTCGGCGAAGGCTGCGCTCTGTGGTGCTTCCGCCCCTCGGCGTAGTTCGATCAGCAGATCGCCCAGGAGTTCGCTTTCTAGCCAGGCGGCCAGCCAGTTGGCCCTTTGTTCGGCGTAGCGGGATTGGAGGCGGCCGAAGAGTCTTGCGGCGGCTTGGTGGACTCCTTCGCTGGTGGTGCTGACGATCGCTTCGCCGCCGCCGGTGATGCCTCCGGCGATGGCGGCCTCGGTGGCCAGATCCGTTGCCGCGTGGCCGGCCGGGCCGACCAGCCCGCCTGCCAGGCCCCAACTGCTGACGACCAGCGCCACGGTGATCGTCGGCCGGGCGACGGCCCAGACGTGGTCGAGCGAGCGTAGGAAGCGGACGGCCCGGGGATTGGCCTCTCGCCAGGCATCCAACTCGGCCCGTAGGAACCCGCGATAGTCGTCGTCGACCGCGGGAAGTTCTTGGTGGGCCGCTTGGACCTGCTCGAGCAGTTTTGCTCGGGCGTCGCCGCCGAGTCGTTGCATCAACCGGGGTCGCAAGGTCTCGTTACCGACCCGGGCCAGTCGGTCGAGTTCGTCGACCATCTTCTCCACGGCCGAGATGATCGCCTCGCGTTCTTGCTGCCCGAAGACAACGAGCGGTTCGACTTGCGGCCCGGCCATCGACTGCCATGCGGTCCGCACGGGCCAGGTCACACCTCGGCCCAGCGTGCGGTAGAAGCGGTGAACGCCCCGCGACCAGTTGGCCCGGCCGCTATCCCACCAATTACGAATCTCCTCGACCAACACACTCGCAGGCAGGCTGGGCCATGCGACCCGGGCCATCTCGTTCGCGGAAAGAGCGGTCGCGGCGGCGGAAAACTCTTCGGACGCACGGCGCACTTTCTCCAGATACGCGTCGACTCCCTGCTCGGCGTCGAGCACTCGGGCCATCGCCCCGCGGAACGTGCGGATCTTGATCGCATCGAAATGCAACGAGCCGAGTTCGTCGCGCAGGTTGGACGGCTCGTCGAGCGACGCTTGC
Organism: Thermoguttaceae bacterium; assembly: GCA_036447015.1. Taxonomy (GTDB): domain Bacteria; phylum Planctomycetota; class Planctomycetia; order Pirellulales; family Thermoguttaceae; genus JAZFUB01. Next base: position 2,414 of record JAZFUB010000434.1, read on the forward strand.
CCCTTGGGTCCCACCTTGTAGAACGGCAACTGCCGCGACTCGGCGGCCGGGCGGTCGTAGGGCACGACGTAAACCAGCTCGGGCCGCGCACCGGTTTCGTCACAGAACGTGGCGAGCCATTGGGGCCAGTACTCGGCGTCGGCTTCGAGGTCGCACTGGTTGAACACGACGACGATCGGCTTGTCGGCATCGACGGCCGCACGGAAGAACTGCTTGACGGCCGCATCGTTGTACTTCTGTTGCGTCAGCACGGCGACCAGCACGTCGGCAGCCTGGCGCAGCGCCCGCGCTCGTTCCCAGTTGACCGTCACGTCGGAGTCGACGTCGGGTGCGTCGAGGAGCAACAGCCTCGGCGGCATCTGCGGGCCGGCTCGCCAGAAGAGCCGATTCTCGGGCGCCTCGCGAAGCGGATCGTCGGCCGATTGCCACGCTCGCAACTCGAACGATTCGAACAGCCGGCTCAACACGGCCGGATCCTCGACGCCCGGCGGGATGAGACAGACCGGATGCTTCGTGCCGGCGGCCAACGGGCTGACCGCACTGGCGTCTTGACCGGCCAGGTGATTGAAGACGACCGATTTGCCGATATTCGTCCCACCGACGATCGCAACGACCAGCAGCGGCTCGGTTTCAAGCTGTGGGCAAAGTTTGCCTCGCAGCAACTCGAACCACTCTTGTCCCATGGGCGGCCCGACGCCGACCGCCGCGGCCGTAGGCTCCAGAGCGGCCAAGGCCCGATCGAGCCGTTTTACGTCGGCAGCGAATGTCGAAAAACCGATACTCATGGAATTCAATACAGGGGACTGGCTCCGGGCGCTCATTTACTTGAACCCCCAGGAAAACGGCTTGCCGCCCGGTGCCTGTCCCCTTTATTGGACCGCGGAAAGGGGGACAGGCACCTCGCCTTCACGCCGAAGCCGGGGGAAAACAGTATTCGTGGCGAGGAGCCAGTCCCCCTTTCCGCTCCCGTTTTTTCAGTTTACTTACTTTTCGGCCGGCGGATAGACACGTCCGACTGCCTGTTGGCTGCCGACACGGATCGGATCGCCGTCGAGGAATTGGATTTCGACGAATTTCGAGCTGCACACGCGCTCGCCGTTGGCGTCGGTCAACGTGGCGACGATCTCTTTCGTTTTCGCGTCGATGATATCGCCCGTGTCGGGATAGGCCCACTTGCCGTCGATACTGAACGTGATCCAGCCATGGGTCTTTCGGGCCGTGTTGATTGTCTTCACCATTTTCGGCGGCATGACGGTCGCATCGTAGACGTACATGCGGTGGATCTCTTGATCGACGAGCCAGACTTCCTTCTCGTCGGGTGTCAGGCCGATGCCGTGACAGCGGCGGACTTGGTCTTCGAGGCCTTTGACTTGCACCTTGTGCAGCACTTCGCCCGAGCGAAGGTCGCAGATCTCGAATCCGACGAAGTGATCGACGTTGATGTAGCCGATCGTGCCCGCCCCGTTGACCGAGAAGGGCCAAATGACGCCGGAGTGGGGCCCCGCCTGCTTGACGACCTTGTTGGTCGTGGTATCGATGACCGAGAACATGTTGAACTTCGTGCAGCCGCAGTAGATGTACCGCCCGTCGTGGCTGCAGATCGTGTCGTGGGCACCCGGAGCGACCTTGATCTCGTCGATCAGATGCCCGTCGGCCCCGTCGATGACTTTCCAGTAGGGATACTCGCTCCACCAGCCCGAGGGCACGTAGAGACGCGACCCGTCGGGGAGGATCTCGATCCGGTCGCAACCGCCTTCGTCCTTCTCGTAGTTCTTCTCCCAGAGCCGTTCTTCGGTGACCAGGTCCATGCAGACGAGCTTGCTGCGGCTGTGGCTGTAGTAGAGCTTATTGGTTTCGGCACTGGCACAGACGCCTCGCGTTCCGCCGATGTCGGGAATGTCGATCTGGCGCAGCAGCTTGTGCCCGTTGTCGATGTCGTAGATCAGAATGCCTTGTCCGCGGGTGCCGCCGGCGCCGTCGGGAACGGTGACGTAGAGCAGCCGCTGGATTTTTCCTTTGGTCGAACTGTCGGCGGCGGTCGCCCGGGTTGCAGTTCCGAGTGTGAGACCGATCGAGAGAATCGCCAGTAGTGCGGCATTTGCAAGATATTTCATCGAATCATCTCCTGGGGGGTGAGGACAACGATCTTTGATTCATCAATCCCGGCAATTATCGGATACTCTCGGGGGGATTGCAAGCCCGCCGCTATCCGATACTGCCCGTAGAGCCGTAGGGTGGGCACTGCCCACCAAAAACCAAGGAGGATACGTCAAGCGTGTTTTGGTGGGCGGTGCCCACCCTACGGCTCTCACAACGAACGCAGATACTCGACCAGTGCGTCGACTTCTTCTTCGGTCAAGTGCGACGTCTTGCCGTGCCGGTTGTGTTCGTTGTACTTAGTGAGCACCTCGTGTAGCGTCTCGGCACGTCCGTCGTGCAGATACGGGCCGGTACGCCAGAGCTCGATGAGTGTGGGCGTGTCGAATTCGCTACCCCAGTCGGTCTTGGCGCCTGTGTCGACGTCGTGCAGACGTTGATCCGTCAGCAGCGGGCCGGTGTGACAGACGTCGCACGCCTGTCGGGAATGTTCGAACAGGGCACGGCCTCGCTCGGCCTTGGGTGAAAGTCGGCCCTCGATTCGATAGGGGCTCGTGGCCGGTTGCATCGAGCGGAGGTAGGCGGCGACCGCCTGGTGGTTCCGGGGCGTGGATTTGTTGAACAGAATGAACTGAAAACCGGCTCTGACGGCCGATTCCATATCGGGCCGAATGCCGCGAGACATGGCCGGCGGCGTGCGATGGGCCAGCAGCAACGATCGCGTGTTCTTCGGGTTTCCAATCCCGTCGTTCAACAGGTCCCAATTCAGCCCGTCCGCTCGGCCGTCGGGATGGCACGTGATGCAACTGAGCCAATGCTCGAAGCAGAAGGTCGCGTCGTGAAAGATTCTTTCCCCCCGGCGTGCCTCGTCCGGCAGAGGTTGATTTGGTAGGGTTACGGTCGTTCTGAGTTGGCCGGTCGACGTGTCGACCAGCAACACGGTGCCGGTGAAGTAGACCGCCACGGCCAGTGTCCGGCCGTCGGGCGAGATGCTCAGGCCTCGCGGTCCGTTGCCCGGCAGGTCGCTTTGAAAAAAGACGTTGTCCAAGTAAAGCCCTTGGCCATACTGCAACGGCAGGTCGGTCACCACGACTTCGATTCGGTTGCGACGTGCGGCCGTGGTCTGCGAAACGTCGGAGTAGCCGAGCGTTGTCGGATCGATCTGCATCTCGGACCCGTCCTGTACCATGTCGCGACGCGCCTTTTCGATCAACGGCTGTCGCGGCCGCAGGAAGTCGTGCAGCCTGGTCAGATCGAGCCGTCCCAATCGGTGCGTTCCGGAGAGTGTGACCCAGAGCGTGGAACCATCGGGCGAGACGGCGACGCCCCAGGGGTTGGCCGCCCCTTCGTTCGGTTGATCCAGCAGGATCGTCACGTAGAGTTTCCGTTGCCGCAGATCGAGCAGACTCAGGGCATTGGCGGAAATCCAGCCGTACTCGATCTGTTCGGTCGACAAAGCCGCTCGACCGACGTTGTGTGCCAGGTAGGCCCAATGCCCGTCGGGCGAGATGGCCACACGATGGACATTGACGCTGTTGGGCGGCAGGCGAATGTCGGTGAGACGCCGCGGTGGCGACGACTTCAAATCGATCAACGACACGACGGCGGTCATCCGGGGATCGGTCGCCGTGCCGGCCGGGATTCGGTTGCCCACGACGGCCATGGTCTCGTCGGGTGTGACGGCCAGGAAGTAGGGCATTCGGGCAACGGGGATTCGTGCCGTCTCCCGACCGTCGGCCAACTCGACGATCGACACCGTGTCGGTCGCCCCGTTGGCCGTCAGCAACAGACCCCGATTCGGCGCCAATGCGACGCCCAACGGCCGGCCGTCGACTTTCAGACGTCGAATAACCTTTCCGGAGAGATCGATTTCCGCCACGGTTGCGGCCGAAC
>JAZFUB010000435.1:0-5152 GCA_036447015.1 Thermoguttaceae bacterium
AGTTCTTGCGCCAGGCAACTGGGGGCTCGCTGCGCTCGACCCCAGCCACCCAGTCGTTGGCGGCGGCCGATACCGACGTACCGGTCGAGGCGGGCCGCGAGGCGCTCGACCACTGGCGACGCTATCCCTGGTACGACTCGACGACCGACGGCGTGCGCCGCGTCGAGATCCCGGACGAGTGGGACTGGAGTTGGTTGCCAGATTGGGGTAGCAGCTACCGGCTCGGCTTCGTCGACACATTGTTGCAGTGGGGAGCCTGGGGCCTGCTCGTGCTGATGCTCGCGCTGGCCGCCTACTTTCTGATTAAGGCCTTTCGGGATCACTATGGAGTTCTCGGCGGAACGACCTACAAGGGCGATGGCTCGGAGCCCGACCCGAGTGACGCCGATCGGATCGAGGCCCTGCCCTTCCCGATGCGAGCCGAAAAGCTCGATCTGCTGGGCGAAGCACGCCGCGCCGTCCGGCAAGGCGATTTCCGCCGGGCCATCATCTGCTTGTACAGCTTTCAACTCGTTCAATTGGACCGGCAGCAGCGAATCCGCCTGACCAAGGGAAAGACCAATCGGCAGTACCTTCGAGAAGTCGGCCCCCGCAGTCCGCTTTGCCGACTCTTGGAACAGACGATGGTCGCCTTCGAGGACGTCTTCTTCGGCAATCATACGATCGATCGCGTACGTTTCGAGTCGTGCTGGTCGCGCCTGGACGAGTTCCGATCCCTCGCAGAACAAGGGGCCGGCTGACCGATGAACAAAGACCAATCTTCCATAACGGTGTGCCACTGCTTCGCAGAAGCAGTGCCCGTTGCGTCATCTGCGAAGAACACTGCTTCTGCGAAGCACTGGCACACCGTTTTTCATCGGGCTGTCGGCGGCTCCATCGGCCACCTCTTGCTCCTGCTGCCACTACTCCTAACCGGCTGCTCCGAACCGATAGAGACGACCTACGGGCAGCGCAAAGGTCCCATGGCTTCGTCGAGCGTCAATGGCACGGCCGTGCTGGCTGAAATGTTCGAGCAGGCCGGGCACAAGGTCTTTTCGTGGCGCGTTCTCTCACCCCGATTACAGGATCGGGCCGATTGCATCGTCTGGTTTCCCAACGATTTCGACCCGCCCGACCAAGAAGTTCGCGAGTGGCTCCAAGATTGGCTCTACGCCAAACCGAACCGGACCTTGATCTACGTGGGGCGTGATTTCGATGCCGAGCCCTGGTATTGGGAACATTGGGCCAACACCAAGACGGGTGTGCCCAAGCAGCAATTACCCAAGATCCGTGTCAAGAAGACCGATGCAAGCCTTGAGTTCCGCCAGGACCGGGCCGACCTGGTGCAGCAAGCGCTGGAGGAAGCCGCGGCGGAGGAAACGGCTTCGGACGAAGCGGCGTTGAAAGAAGAGGCGTCGGACGTAGCGGCGTCGGACGAAGAGGTCAACGACCTCCCGAAAGAGCCCGTCCCGGATTTGGAGCCCTACGTGTGGTTTACCGTCGACGGTTCGGCCAAGCACCGGACGGTTCGGACCCTGCAAAGCGACGATCCGCTGTGGCGGGAATCTCTCGATCAGATCGACGCTTCGCAGCTCGAAATCGAACTGAACAGCCGAATCCATCTCGGCGCCAATGCCACCGTGTTGCTGGAGTCGGAAGGCGATGCGCTGATCGGTCGCGACCCGTGGGATGGCAGTAACTTGATCGTGGTGGCCAACGGATCGTTTCTGTTGAACCTGCCGCTGGTCAACCACGAGCACCGAAAGCTGGCCTCCATGCTGATCGACGAGGTCGGACCACCGAGCCAAACGGTCGTCTTCCTGGAAAGCTATGCAGGCGGGCCACGGATCTCCGACGAAGATCCCTCGGCGTCGATGCCCACGGGCCTGGAGATCGCCGTCGCTGATCCGACCCGATGGATCTTCCTGCACCTGGCCGTCGTCGGTGTGATCTTCTGCATTTCGCGATGGCCCATCTTCGGTCTTCCGCGAGAGTTGGCGCCCGGCGGCACGTCCGATTTCGGCAAACACGTCCACGCCATGGGCGAATTGCTTAAGCGTTCGCGCGACCGCTCCTATGCGATGACCCGTTTCTTACACTACCAACAAACCACCAAGAGCAACGATTAGACAGCATCCAGGGGATGTCCGGAAACAACGTCCGGATTTCGCCGCCCGTCCGTTTAGCTGCCGCCGGTACGGCGGCTTGGCGTTCGAACACACTTTCGGCCAAGCCGCCGTACCGGCGGCAGCTAAACGGGCAAGTTGTTTTCCTGCGCGCTCTTAGACGAAGCCCCGCACCCTAACCCGAGAAACCACGCACATGACTGACCAACCGTTCGACGGACCGCCGGAAATCCCCAAACCGACACCCCCACCGGTCATTACCCAGCCCGCCGCAGCCCAGCCTGTCGTTGCCGAGCCGGCCGTTGCCGACTCGCCGACCAAACGCCTGTTCGACCGCATTACGGCCGAGATCGGCAAGATCTTCGTCGGCCAGGACGAACTCGTTCAGGGCACGTTGGTCGCGCTGTTTTCCAACGGCCACGTGTTGATCGAGAGCGTTCCCGGGCTGGGGAAGACGCTCTTCGTGCGCGCGCTGGGCCGAGTGCTCGGGTGCAAGTTCGGCCGCATCCAGTTCACCGCCGACCTGATGCCGTCGGACATCACCGGGGCACCGATCTTCGATGTGAAGCTGCAGGAGTTCCGCTTTCTGCCCGGCCCGGTCTTTACGCAACTGTTGCTGGCCGACGAGATCAACCGTTCGCCGGCCAAGACGCACGCGGCCTTGTTGGAGATCATGCAGGAATATCGCGTGACGGTCGACGGAACGAGCCATAAGATCGAGCGGCCGTTCTTGGTCATGGCCACGCAAAACCCGATCGAATCGGAAGGCACCTACAACCTGCCCGAGGCCCAGTTGGACCGTTTCATGTTCAAACTGGTGATCGACTATCCGTCGGCCGACGAAGAGGCGAATATCCTGACGATGCACAGCATCCAGATCGAGTTGGACCACCGGCTCGAGGAGTTGCAGCCGGTCACGCACCCGGAGGAAATCATCCGGATCACCCGGGCCGGCAGCGATGTCCGTGTGGATCCGAAACTGTTGGATTACATCAACGCGCTCGTGCGGCTGACGCGCGAATGGCCGCAGTTTCACCTGGGTGCATCGCCCCGGGCCGGCCTGGCATTGATGCAAGGTTCCCGAATGTTGGCCACCTTTCGCGGTCGCGACTACGCGGTGCCCGACGACGTGGTCGAGTTGGCCATGCCCGTGCTGCGGCATCGTGTGATCCTCTCGGCCGAGGCGGAGGTCGAAGGCCATTCGGTCGACGAGTTGCTCGGCGATCTGATCGCATCGGTGGAGGTACCCCGGCTGTGACCCCCTTGGCGATTGTCCTGCTCGCGTTGGCACTGATTGCCGCACCGCTGGTCGCATTGGCCCGGTTCGCCCAGACCTATCCGCGACAGCCGTTGATCTATGTGGCGCTGCTGCCGGCCGTCGGTTCGATGGGTCTTCTGCCGGCGTTCTTTCTCGGTGCGTCGGGTGCTGCATGGGTGACCTGGTTGCTCTGGCTGCTGGGCGTGCTGGACACGGTTTTGGTGCTTGGGGCCGTCGGCGATCTGATGACCTTGCCCACCCGATCGATCTTCTCCGCCGAGCGCAAAGCGGTGCGGATCGCGTCGCTGGGTAAACCGCATCGCGTGACGCTGACGCTTCTGAACCACTCGAAGCGAGACTTCACACTGAGAATACGCGACGGTGTCCCGCACGAATTGAACGCCGATCCCGACGAGTTCACCAGGCGTCTGGCCGCCCGCAGCCGCCTTTCGCTACGTTACGTTCTGCTGCCGAGCCGCCGTGGGGCGTTTACGATCCGGTGCGTCTATCTTCGCACACGAAGCCGGTTCGGGCTGTGGCAGCGACAGATCGAGTGCTCCGTCGAAACGTCCATACACGTCTATCCCGACATGCAGCAGTTGGGCCAATATGCGTTGCTTGCGAGAACCAATCGGCTGAGCCTCCTGGGCGTTCGACGCACTCGGCGGATCGGCCACGACCACGACTTCGAGCGGCTCCGCGACTACACGGTCGACGACAACTACAAGCACATCGAATGGCGAGCCACGGCCCGGCGCCGGAAACTGACGGTCAAGGATTTTCAGTCGAGTCAGAGCCAGCGGATCATCTTTCTGCTGGACTGCGGGCGGATGATGACCAACAAGGCGGCCGGCCTGAGCCTCTTGGATCACGGACTGAACGCCGTGCTGATGCTCAGTTACGTGGCCCTGCGCCAGGGTGATTCGGTCGGGATGATCAGCTTCTCGGACGAGATCCACGGCTTCGTCCCGCCACGCTCGGGCATGGCACAGATGAACCGGCTGCTACACGCCTCGTTCGACCGATTCCCGCAGCTCAGCGAGTCACGCTATGATCTGGCGTTTCGCTACTTGGCGTCGCACTGCCGCAAGCGTTCGCTGGTCGTGCTGATCACCAACGTGATCGACGAGGTCAACGCCAACCAGATCGAACGCTATCTGGCGAACCAGGTGGGCCGCCACCTGCCGCTGGGCGTGCTGCTGCGCGATCGGCAGTTGTTCGACGCGGTCGACGTCGAGCATCCCACCGAAGAGCAGCTCTGGCCCGCCGCCGCAGCCGCCGAGATTCTCACGTGGCGTCATCAAGTGCTGACCGACCTGCAAAGCAAAGGCGTGCTGTCGCTGGACGTCTTTCCCGAAGAGATGACCGCCCCGTTGGTCAACCGGTATCTGGAGATCAAGGCGCGGCATTTGTTGTAACTCAAAGTGAGAACAGAGGAGTCCAACAAAGGGGACTGGCTCCGGGCCCATTTGCGTGAACCCCTGGAAACGGCTTGCCGCCCGGTGCCTGCCCCCTTTATTGGACGGCGCGTTGTCATTCCCCGCCGAAAGTCTTCCACGGCGCCGGAATTCGCTCGGCGTAGGTGTTTGTCTCGGGATCGAGTGCTTTTCCCGAAATCCTCTTCTCTTAACTCTCGGGGGGGTAGTGAATGACTCTACAGAATTCCCATTTTGTCCAGGAAAAGTTTGACATCGGTGTGGGGCTTGCTAGGGTAGGGCTTGTCACATTGATTCCAGGGCGATAGTTCGCCCGTAACCTCTAAGGAGGCAGCGTCATGTTTCGTTTTACA
>JAZFUB010000436.1:0-7183 GCA_036447015.1 Thermoguttaceae bacterium
GCCCCCGTGACGACGGCCGCGCGGCAGGGGTGCCAGCGGTGGCGGAACAGGGCCAACGGCTCGGCCGTGTCGAGCCCCAGCCGGCGAAAACGCAGCAAACCACGCCATTCGCACAGCGGATAACTCGAAAAAGCCTTGCCGAACCGTAAGTCGGGCAGCCGCGGTATGAGCCGGGAACGTCGCCATTGCTTCTTGATGAACACCCGAACCGGCCGATCGCCGTCACGAAGCGTAGCGACCGCGACGCCTTTGACCTGATGGCGGCAAGGGATCACCTCGCCACAGTCGAACACGGTCTCGAGGTCGACCAACCCATTGGCGCTGAGCAGGTTCAGTGCGGCCTGCGAGCCGAACTCCGTACGGCCGATCCGCAACATTTCAATCAGACCACCTTCGACTTTCCCCAGATCGACCGATTCCGATCAACAACGCCGCTTAGAACTCGTACAGGAATAACTTCCCGATTCAGTTCTTGGGTGTTGGCTTTGAGCAGTGAGCTTTGAGTCATGGGCTTTCCCACTGCTCATAGCTCAAAGCTCACTGCTCATAGCCAAATAGGGAAGTAATTCCTGTACGAGTTCTTAGAACCAACAACGGACAAGCGTAACATAGGAGAAATCGGAAGTTTCGGGCAAGGTCAGTTTCGGCGAAACGGACCGAGACCGGGCACTCCTCTTGCGAATAGCAATCGTACGGTCCCAAGCTCAGCGTCCCATCTTCAGCGCCTTTTCGAGGATCACCGGCCGGGCCTCTTCCATGATGTCGCGGACGTCTTCGTAACGCATCGTGCGGTTCTCGAACGTTCGCTTCTCGACCGCGCCGAGGAATCGGGCTTCGAACTCGGCCAGGTTCGAGCCGTAGATGTGAAAACTGTCGGCCATGTGGCAGTAGCGGCCCACCTTGACCGTCGTGCCGGAGAGTTCCGAGACGCGCGCGGCGATCGTCTGCTGAAGCTCGACCAATGCAAAAATGTTCATGAAGGCCGCCTTGTAGGCGTCGTTCGAGCGAAACCGCACGTTCATGCTCAACACGGGCACGTCCTGCTCGTGGATGATCCGGCACCAAACGCTTAGCAGACAGGCCGGATCGTAGCACGTGTTGTCTTCCCAAACTTTCCAGGTGATCGCCTGGGCACGCCGCGTGTGCGGGGCGTCGGCAAGCTGCCGGCAGACGTGCTCGATCTGATCGGTCGGTTCGAACGTGGGGACCGCGTAGCCGAAAAGCCGCTGGTGATACGTGTATTCCCAGCGCGTATCGCTCGGGTCGTCGGGATCCCGAACGCAATGGTCCTTGATCCCCTCGCAGACCTCCATGACGTATTCCTGAAGATCCTCGAACCCGCCGGGAAAATCGCGATGGATCCTCGGCTCCGACAACGGGTCGTCGATCCGCAGCACCATCGTCGCATCCTTGCTCGGCGGATCGTCGGGCTTGTCGTACTGCGTCTCGATGTCGCAGCCCGACTCGTAGAGCTTCAGCAGGGCATTCTCCCAGCCGCGTGCGATGCAATCTCCCTCGGCAAAGAGTACGGGAATTCCGCTCATTTGGAGTCCTTTCCGGTATCGTGCTGGTTTTTCAGTGGGGTTTTCTGGTAGGAAATCCACGTCAGGTTGGCTATTGTGGGCTGTTGGCCCGAAGTTCGCAATCCCCGCTCCCGGTGGGGCCTGGGGAATCGCGATCCCCTTGTCACGGGCAAAGCGGTCACTGAGAATGGAGCAACCATGATCCTACCGATCCTCCTATATAATGGCGCCATGGCAGTCGTCGACCTGATCGCATGCCGCGTGCTGAAACGCCAGCCCGGCCCGTGGAACTGGTTTCGCACGACGGTTCGTGCTGCCTTGGCGGCCGGCTGCCTGGCGGTCGTTCTGGGGATGAGCCCTTTTGCCATCATGCGGCTGGCCACCTATGGCGTCTTTCTGCATGGACCGATCGTGCTCGGCAGTTCGGCGGTGCTGCTGTGGTCGGCGGGACGCAAGACGGCGATCCTCTCGGCAACGGCCGCCTGCGTGGTCGTCGGCGTGGGCATCGATGCGTTTCTGATCGAACCGACCTGGCTGGAAGTCTCGCACCTGCGGATCGCTTCGTCGAAGATCCAACAGCCGCTGCGTCTGGTCGTGTTGGCCGACCTGCAAACCGATCAGTTTGGACCCTACGAGCGCATGGTGCTGCGGCGTGTCTTGCAGGAGCAGCCCGACGTGATCCTCTTGGCGGGCGACTATTTCCAGGCGTCCGGCCCTTTGCGTGAGGAACTTCGCATCCAACTGAACGACTACCTTCACGAAATCGATTTCAAGGCCCCGGCCGGTGTGTTTGCCGTCGAAGGCAACATCGATTCGTACGATTGGCCCGAGTTGTTCGACGGGCTGCCGGTGACAACGCTTCGCACGACGAGCACGCTGGACGTGGGCGGTATCCGGTTGACTTGCCTCAGCCTGTCCGACTCGCGCAGCCGTTCGCCGCAACTCGCGGCTGCCGTGGCGGATCGCTATCATGTGGTCTTGGGGCATGTGCCCAACTTCGCCCTTGGAACGGACGATGCGGACCTGTTGATTGCCGGTCACACGCACGGCGGCCAGGTCCGGCTGCCGTGGATCGGCCCGATCATGACGCTCGCGTCGATCCCAAGAAGTTGGGCGGCCGGCGTGACGGATTTGCCCCAAGGCGGCAAGCTGCTCGTTTCCCGCGGCGTGGGCATGGAACGACGCAGCGCTCCAAGGTTACGGTTTCTCTGCCGTCCGGAACTCGTGGTGATCGACCTGGTGCCCGAGGGATTGAAACCACAGATGCACACGGATAAACACAGATAGGTTACGGCGCAAGCGTGTTTAGCGGCCGGGCTTGCCCGGCGTGTTTTTTCCGACGAGAAAAGTTCAAAACGCGCCGGGCAAGCCCGGCCGCTAAACGACGATGGCGTACTGAACCGTAAGAGTTCCGGGTTTCGCTATTTACTCGATGCCCATCTCTTGTTGGATCTTCTCCAGCGGCACGCCCTTTGTCTCGGGCATGATGAAGATGACCCAGCCTAGTTGCAGGACCATGCAGGCGGCGTAGAACGCGAAAGTGAAGCCTCCGGACGCTTCGGCGAACATCGGGAAGGTCGTTGAGATAGCGGCGGCCATTATCCAATGGGTGGAACTGCCGAGCGCTTGGCCCCGGGCGCGGAGCCGGTTCGGGAAGATCTCGCTGATGAAGACCCAGATCACCGCACCTTGGCCGAAGGCGTGCGACGCGATGAAGACCAACAGGCTGATCAGCACGATCGTTCCGCCGGGATCGCTCAGCACAGTCTCCATCGTCTTGCCGTCTTTGCCCAGGGTCTGGGCCCCAAAGGCGAAGAAGGCCCAGGCGGTGACGCTCAGACTGATGATGTAGCCGATCGAGCCGACCAGCATCAGGCGTTTTCGGCCGAAATGGTCGATGATCAGCAACGCGGCCATCGTAAAGACGAGATTCGTGAACCCCACGGCGACCGAGCTGAGCAGGGCGACATCTCCGGTGGCTCCGGTCATCTTGAAGATCCGCACCGCATAGTACATCAGCGCGTTGATGCCCGAGAGCTGATTGAACATGGCGATGGCCACGACCAACAGGATCGGTTTCAGGTAAGCCTTGCGGAAGAACGGTTCACGCATGCTATGATGGGCCAGGTCGAGCGAGGCCTGAATCTCTTCGATTTCCTCGTCGACGGTATCCGTGTCGATCGCTCCGAGCGACTCGAAGACGCCGCGTGCCTCGTCGACGCGTCCCTTGGAGATCAGCCAGCGAGGCGATCGCGGCGTGAGCACCAGCAGGAAGAAGAACGCGAAGGCCGGGAAGGCCTCGACACCGAACATCCACCGCCACTCGATCTCGCCAAGATTGCACTGGGCGATCAGGTAGTTCGACAGGAAGGCCAGCAGGATGCCCAGCACGATGTTGAACTGCGTCAACGCGACCAGCCGCCCACGGAATCGGGCGGGCGAGATCTCGGCCGTATACATGGGCGAGACGACCGACGCCCCGCCGACGGCCAGGCCGCCGAGGAAGCGGAAGAACATGAACGAATACGAGTCCCACGCCAGCGCACTGCCGACGGCCGAAACGAAGTAGAAGACGGCGATCCCAAACAGCACCTTGCGACGCCCCAGCGCGTCGGCCGGAATCCCCACGACCATGGCACCGATTACCGTGCCGATCAGGGCACTGCTGACCAGGACTCCGTGCCAAAAGCTGTTCAGTCCGTAGAGCGATTCGAGTGTTCCCTCGGCACCCGAGATGACGGCCGTGTCGAAACCGAACAACAGTCCGCCCATGGCCGCAATCAGTGCCGCACTGAAGAGCTTGAAAGTCATCGTCTCCTCCTTGAAGACTGACCGACGGGCCTGCCCGTCGTGGATTCAGTCGCAGTCGTGTGGCACGCCCCTGAGGAACGAAGGGCGTGGTTTTCCCGACATCCCACGCCCTTCGTTCCTCAGGGACGTGCCACACACCGTATTGCGCCGGCTAACTTACAGTCGGAAATTGTATCGCTTCTGCTTGAAGGTGAACGACGGTACAACCTCGATCGTACACCCTAGGTTCGACGTGTCGAAGTCGGCGTACTTCTTCGGGATCTCGGAAGCGGGCAGGATCAGGACATCGCCGTCCATGAGCACCTCGATGTCTTTGGCCGGCACGTTGTCGCCGCCCGGCATCGTAAAGCTGAGGATGCGTTTCGTGGCGACCGTCCCTTTCGAGAAGGACTCGTTGTCGACCTCTTTCTCAAGCGTCTTCTCTTCGATCGGGGTCCCCATCGGGACTTGGTAGAGAACCGTGTCGACGACCCGCACCTTCCACTTGGAGCCCTTCTCGATCGGCTCGTCCATCATCCGCACGATGACCTTCATCTTCGGCACGACTCGGACCCGGTACTCGGTTCCCGCGGGTGCTCCGCCGGCGAGTTGTTTGGTGCCATACTGGTAGTGACCGTTGGCGTCGGTCACTCCGCTGAAGCACAACATCGGATCATCGCACTCGAAGATAACCTCGGCCCCGACGGCCGCGCTGCCGTCGGCCAACGTGACGCGCCCACTGACGGCATAGTATTCCGTATCGCCCCACCAGGTGTAGTAGAGCCCGACCATGGCGACCAGCAGAGCGACGACCCAGACGCGATAGTTCGTCAGGAACCCGCCCGACTCGCCACGCAGGGCTTCCCAGGGCGTCTTCCAGACGAGTTTCGCACTCTCTTCGGTGTGCTGGTGGGGATAGATGTAGGAGCAGACGATCATGATGACCGACTCGACGATGGCCAACAGTGTCATCGAAAACAGCGAATTGACTTCGAAGTCGCCGATCTTATTCATGTCCAGCAAGGAGAGCGTCGTGACGCCCGCCCCGATGACGATACCCGAGAAGAGTGTAATCAGTGCCGCTTTGGACGAGGCGCGTTTCCAGAAAACACCCCAGAAGAAGATCACCGTGGTCGGCGGTGCGACGGCACAGAACACATCGACCATCGACTGGAAGATCGACTTCCCCAGGCTTGCGATCGCAAGCGACCAAACGACGGCCACGACCATGGCAAAGAACGTAGCCAATCGGCCGACGGTAATCAGTTTTCGATCGGAGGCGTCGGGTGCCCACCGTTTGTAGATGTCGTAGCTGAACAGCGTGGCGATCGAGTTCAGCGCCCCGGAGACCGTACTCATCAGGGCCGCCAACAAGGCCGCGATGACGATGCCTTGCGCGCCGATGGGCAGCACGTGGCGGATCAGGTGCGAATAGGTCTTGCCCGCGATGGGGGTGCCGCTCTCGCTCAGTTCCAGCGGCGGGATGATCCCCTTGTGGATCAGCCCCAGACAGATCAGACCCGGCAAGACGAAAATGAACACGGGCAGGATCTTGATGAAACCCGCGAACAACGGGCCGACCCGCGCGTTGTTCTCGTCCTTCGCCCCCAGCACACGTTGCACGATCGTCTGGTCGGTACACCAATACCAAATGCCCGTGATCCAGTAGCCGGTAAAGACGGCATACCACGACAGGCCGGTCGGGTCGCTGTCGGGTCGACAGATCGAGAAGTTCACCGGATGGACGCTGGTCTTCAAGTTGGCCCAACCGTCGCGCAACTGGTCGATGGATGCCAGCCCGAAGAAGGCTTCTTCCGATCCGCTCAGTTTGTACAACCCCAGCAGCGTGATGCAGATGGCACCGATCAGCAACACGATCGTTTGGATCGACTCGGTCACGACCACGGCCATCAGCCCGCCGATGATCGTGTACAAGGCCGTCGCGCTGCAGATGGCGATGATCGTCCAAACGCGGAAATCCTCGGGGTTGTCGCAAAACGCGCCCAGTAGTGACCCTTCGAGCACCACGGCGCCCGTATAGAGCGAAAACCCGATATGCACGGCGATGGCCGAGAAGATCGAAAGCACGGCCAACACGTCGCGGCTGCCGCGGCTATAGCGTTTCTCGACGAAGTCGGGCAACGTCGACACGCCCGCGCGAATATAGAACGGTGCGAAGAAGACCGCCAGCAACACCAGCGTAAAGCCGGCCATCCACTCGAAGTTGCCATAGAGCAGCCCCGACGTGTAGCCCGCCTCGGCCAGGCTGACCAGATGAATCGTCGAGATGTTCGTCGCGAACAGCGCCAACCCGATCATGGGCCACCGTAGCGACTTGCCGGCCAGGAAGTAGTCGCTTCCCTTGGCATCCCGCCGCTTCCGCATCCCGGCCCAGCAGCCCAGCGCGACGATGCCGACCAGATAGACGATAATGATCGTCAGGTCGACCCAGTGGATTTCCAACTTATTGGTGCTGACTTCCGCACTCGCATCAACGTTTGCAAACAACATCAAAGGCATCAGTTGCGACATGAAAGGTTTCTCCTCACGCAGGCAATTTTCTCAAGCTGCTGATTTCCCGATTTCTCGCCGAAAACTCGGAAATTCCACTCTAACAGACGAACATCGCCATGGCAAGGGAGCCCCGGGGGGTGATTGGGTGTGTGACAAAATCTAACGGCACAGCGATCTTGGCCCCGAAGGGGCGCCAGTCAATAGCCCGGGGCGTGAGCCCTCGTTGTTTTACACAAGTTCCACTCGCTTCGACCTGAATCCCGCCGGCTTGCCCGGCGGATCGTTCGGTTTCCCGCTACATCAAGGCTGCCTATGCCGTATAGAAATCCCGCCGGCTTGCCCGGCGGAATATTCGG
>JAZFUB010000437.1:0-3824 GCA_036447015.1 Thermoguttaceae bacterium
AGGTCGACGAACGCGCCGAACTCGGCGATGTTCTTGACCACGCCCTTGCGGCGCTGGCCGATCTCCAATTCACTGAGCAGTTGGGCCTTCTTCTCGGCCCGCTCGGCCTCGATCAACGCCCGGCGGCTGACGACGATGTTGCGCCGGGCTTCGTCGATCTTCAACACCAGGCACTGGATCGTCCGACCGATGTAGTCGCCGATCTCGGCCGGGCGACGGATGTCGACCTGACTGGCCGGCAGGAAAACGTTCACTCCGATGTCAACGAGCAACCCACCCTTGATCTTGCGGGTGACGACTCCGGTAACGACGTCCTCCTCGTGTACCGTCTCCATCACCTTCAGCCAGGCCTCGATCCTCTCGGCCTTGCGCTTGCTGAGGCTGATCATCCCACGAGTGTCGTCCACCGTACCGTGAACGTCTTCGACGTCCTCGATCAGTACTTTGACGGTCTGGCCGGGCTCGGGAGGCGTGTCGCTCTCGTCCCATTCGTTCTTCAGGATGACGCCTTCGCTCTTGTAGCCGACGTCGACCAGCACGAAGTCTCCCTCGACACGGAGGATCTTTCCTTCGACGATCTGGTTGACGGCTACCTCTTGGGCCCCCCACTCGATTTCATCGGGAGAGACGCCCTCCATGGCCTCTTCAAGTTCGCGCTGCCATTCCTCTTCGCTGAGATCCAAGCCTCGGATAAGGTTACGGTTGACCATAAGAAAAATTCGTTCTCACAAAAAAAGCCCGATCGGTCGGGGAGTGGGGAGTCGCGATCCGTCGGAGCCGAGGGCTCCGGAAGTCGCGGGCCTGAAAAGATGCAACTGGGGAAATCGACGTCTCCGCAAGTTGTCGTTTTCCCGGTTGTCTTGCCCCGACCGGTCAAAGGATGCACCCCTTGTTCGCCCGGCCCCCATACACAGGGGGCAAACCACGGACCGTCAAGGAGATCGAACCTAGTAATATAGCAAAGCGGCGGCCCAACCACAATCGCGTCGGGACCGTTTTTGTAAAAAGGTCGTGGGGGCGGCACACACAATGGTGGTTTTCGGCCTGTTGGGTAGCTGAACTTGCAAAAGTTCAACCATCAACCGTATTATACGACTGAATTCTTACGAATCCAGCTACCCCCCGGCTTTACGGGTGTCACAACGATTTACGCACGATCGATTCCAGCCGGTCGACGACCTCTTCCAGGCTCATCCGGTCCGTGCAGACCTCGATCGCGTCGGCAGCACGAACCAGTGGGCCGACCGGCCGGCCCGTATCTTCGCTGTCGCGACGCTGCTGGGCTTCGAGCACGGCTTCGAGCGTGGCCGACTCGCCCTGTGCCTGCAAGTCGTTCAACCGCCGTCGTGCACGCTCCTCCGGCCCGGCGGTGAGAAAGAACTTGCAGGGTGCATCGGGAAAGACGACCGATCCCTGATCGCGGCCCTCGGTCACGATGCTTTGGCCGGCGGCCGCCTCGCGCTGCAAGCGGACCAGGCGATCTCGCACCGCCGGGTCGTCGGCCGCATGGCGAGTGGCAGCCGTAACCTCCGACGAGCGAATGGCTTGCGTCACATCTTGGCCGTCCAGGAGTACCCGATCTTCGGAGACGTCGATCTCGATCATCTCGGCCAACTGGGCCAGTTGGTCCGGCCGGTCGAAGTCGACACCGTCTCGCACGCCCGCCAAGGCAACGGCCCGATACATGGCGCCCGTATCGAGAAATCGAAACCCCAGACGCCGGGCCAGCGCTCGGGCAACGGTGCTCTTTCCCGATCCGGCCGGTCCGTCGATGGTAATGATCATGGTTTTGGTCCTTGTCCGTGTCTGTCCACATTGTGACGTAGCGGAAACCGGTATGCAATCGTCGTTTAGCGGCCGGGCTTGCCCGGCGTGTTTGAATTGCTCTGGTCGCCAAAAAAGCGCGGGGCCAGCCCCGCCGCTAAACGAAATTACCCACGCCCCCCAATTTCCCACTCGGCGTCCTGCCCGATTATGCCAATTGGATGTAGGCCGGGTTATCTTTTTTGCCCATTCGGGGGGAGTTGTCGCCGGCCGGGCATTTCATGTTCTCCCGGTTGCCTGTATACTGCCGGACTCGTTCTCAAATTCCGTTCCATCGAGGCTCAGTTACAGGAGAGTGCGTAATGGCATCCTTACCCGACTATCTGGCCGCGGCAAAGCCCGTGCCGATGAGCGATCGCGCCCCATGGTACAAGAACACCGCGCAAACCTACGCGGGCATCATGCTGTGGTTCGTTTTTTGGCAGGACATCGTTTCCGGCTCGGGGAGTCCAGGTGGAAGTCTTGCTTCGGGTTTGGCCGTTGCGTTGGGCGGCCTGCTTCTGGCGGCCCTGTTTTGCCACTTCCTGACCTACCTGGTGCCCGGCCTGTTGGGCATGAAGACGGGCTTGCCGCTGTACGTGGTCGGCACATCGACTTACGGCGTTCAGGGCGGGTTCATTATGCCCGGCTTTCTGATGGGGGCGTTGCAGTTCGGCTGGTTGGCGGTCAACGCCTTTTTCTCGTGCTGGGCCATTTGTAAGTGCTTCGATATTGGAACCAACGACTTCGGCGAGGTCATCGTGCCCGGCCCGATTCACGGCGGCATGTCGATCGTCTTCATCTTGCTGGCCGTGTGTGTCGGCCTGAAGGGAATCCAGTATGTTGCCCGGGTCGCCACTTTCGTGCCCTTGATTCCTTTGGCCGTTCTGCTTCTCCTGTTGGTCAAAACGATCGGCGGAATCGGTGGTATCGGTGAAGTCGACTGGGAGAAA
Organism: Thermoguttaceae bacterium; assembly: GCA_036447015.1. Taxonomy (GTDB): domain Bacteria; phylum Planctomycetota; class Planctomycetia; order Pirellulales; family Thermoguttaceae; genus JAZFUB01. The sequence continues at coordinate 2,757 of JAZFUB010000437.1, forward strand.
ACGGCCGCTGACGCCGTCGTGTTCAAGACAGCGGCCGTCGCTGAAGCGAATTCCGAGGTTGAGGCCGCCGCGGACGATAAGGAGAAGGCCAAGGCCGAGAATAAACTGGAATCGGCCAAGGGAGCACTGGAAGCGGCACAGGGAATTCAAGCGAAAGATCCCTTGAAGACTTGCTCCACGTTCCTGTTCCTGTCGCTTTACGTGGTGGGCTTCTTTGCCACGGCCGGTGCCGCCGGTGCCGACTTCGGCATGAACAATCGAAACGCGAGCGACGTTCAGTGGGGTGGCCTGGTCGGCATCGTCGGCGCGACGTTCTTCGCCGGTGCGGTCGGCATTCTCGTCATCGCCGGTGCCTATGGCGGAGGCATGGTCTCTCCGGAGAACATGGGCGAATTGAATCCCGTCAAATTGATGGGCGATTCGCTAATCTTGGGCCAGGCGAACGCCAACTGGGTGCTGTTGGCCCTGGCGATTTCGTCCTTCGCGCCCGCCTGTTTCCCGGCCTTTATCGCGGCGAACAGTTTCCGAACGACGATGCCGAACATCAGTCCCTGGATCACTGTCGGGCTTGGCACGCTTGTGGCGATTGCACTTGCGTTCACCGGCGTTGCCGGGCAGGCCGTGGCTGTGTTCATGGTGGTCGGTGCCTCGTTCGGGCCGATTTGCGGTGCGATGACGGCCGACTACTTGCTCTCGGGGTGTAAATGGAACGGGCCGCGGGCCGCGTTCAATCCGGCAGGCTGGATTTCCTGGGCCGTCGGGTTCGCCGTCGGATCGGTCGACCTGCTCGCTGCCAACGTGCCCGGACTTTCCGGGTTGGCCGTCGGCATCTACTGCCCGCCCATGGCGGCGTTGATCGTCGGGTTCGGGCTCTACGTCATCCTGGCCAAGCTCGGCCTGGAGAGCAAAACGCTCGAAATGCCCGAAACGGCCTCGGCCGAGTAGCAACGGATCGATCCGCGACGATTGAACCATTGACAACCAACCACGGGCAAGCCGCCGAACAGTTCGGGGCTTGCCCGTGGGCTTTTCTTGGGTATCAAAGTCGCCAGACTTTGGACGGTCGCG
>JAZFUB010000438.1:0-7960 GCA_036447015.1 Thermoguttaceae bacterium
CGGGCTTGGGTAAGACGCTGCTGGTGCGTACGCTGGCGCAGGTGCTCGATCTCGACTTCTCCCGCATCCAGTTCACGCCCGACCTCATGCCCGCCGACATCCTGGGCACCAACATGGTGATGGAATCACCCGATGGAAAGCGGTTCTTCGAGTTCCAGAAGGGCCCCATCTTCACCCAAATATGCCTGGCCGACGAAATCAATCGGGCCACCCCCAAGACCCAATCGGCGATGCTCGAAACGATGCAGGAAGGCACGGTCACGATCGCCGGCACACGCTATACGCTCGACCAGCCGTTCATGGTGATGGCCACGCAGAACCCGATCGAACAGGAAGGCACCTACCCGTTGCCCGAGGCCCAGTTGGACCGGTTCTTCTTCAAGCTGGTCGTCGGCTACTCCGACCGGAAGCAGCTATCGACCATCATCGAGCGAACCACCCGGGGCGAAACGATCGAGCCGGACAAGGTGATGGACGGCGAGGAGATCCAGCAGTGGCAACAGTTGGTCCGCGAGGTGATTTTGGCGTCGCACGTGCAAGACTACATCGTGCGGCTGGTCCTCTCCACGCATCCCGAGGGCGAGTTGGCCTTGCCGATCACGAACCAATACATCCGCTGGGGAGGCAGTCCCCGAGGGGCCCAAACCTTGGCCCTGGCCGCCAAGGTCCGTGCGCTGTTGGACGGCCGATACAACGTCAGCTTCGAAGACATCCGCCGCGTGTTCCTACCGGCCATGCGGCACCGAATCATCGTCAACTTCGAGGCCCAAGCCGAAGGCATCGAGTCGGACAAGGTGTTGTTGGAGTTGTTGGAACAGGTGCCGGAGAAGGAGGAAGCGTAACAACAATCAGCCCCGAAGGGGCGGCACCGTAAAGCCCCGAAGGGGCGAAAGTCAATAGCCCAGGGCGTAAGCCCTGGGACCCGAAGCCGCCTCGCACCGTAAAGCCCCGAAGGGGCGACAGTCAATAGCCCAGGGCGTGAGCCCTGGGACCCGAGGCCACCACGCCAACATGAGCCCCGAAGGGGCGGCAGAACCGCGAGACGCAAGACCATGCCCCAATCGTTCGCATGCATGCATTGCCACATCGTGTTCAGTACCAAAAACCGCGACGCCCTGATAACGGAAAACATCGCGACGCGACTTTACGAATACATCGGCGGAACCTGTCGTGGCAACGGCGATGCCTTGATTGCCGCCGGCGGAATGCCGGATCACATCCATTTGATCGTGTCGTTAGGAAAGGAAACATCGGCCACCAAGGCGGTTCGGACCATCAAGAGCAATTCGTCGCGCTGGGTGCATGAGACGTTCGACAACCTACGAGGCTTCGCCTGGCAAAACGGTTACGGAGCGTTCGCAATTAGTTATTCCAACCTCGACGACGTGAAACGATATATCGACAATCAAGCGGAACACCATCGAGTGCGGACGTTCAAGGAGGAATTCATCGCGCTGTTGAAACGACATAATTTGCCCTATGATGAACGTTATCTATGGGGCTGACTGCCGCCCCTTCGGGGCTCTTGGAGGGGATGGGTGGCCTCGGTTCCCAGGGCTTACGCCCTGGGCTATTGACTTTCGCCCCTTCGGGGCTATTAAAGACACGACAAACGATCGAGCAATCCTGATGCCTAAGACGTCGAACCTACTGAGCCCCGAACTGCTGGCACGGCTGGAGAAGATGGAGCTGATCAGCCGGAAGATCTTTCGTGGGCGGATGAAAGGCGAGCGACGCAGCCCGCGGCGGGGACAGAGCGTCGAGTTCGCCGACTTTCGCAACTATGTGGCGGGCGACGACCTGCGGTTCGTCGATTGGAACACGTACGCGCGGCTCGAGAAACTGTTTCTGAAACTGTTCCTTGAGGAAGAGGATCTGCACTTCTACGCCCTGATCGACGCCAGCCTTTCGATGGATTTCGGCGAGCCGACCAAGCTGCAATACGCGGGCCAATTGGCGGCCGCACTGGGGTTCATCGGCCTGATTCGCAGCGATCGCGTTCGGATCGAAACCCTCGACCAACAGGACCGGGGCCATGCGCCCGTCTTCCGCGGCCGACAGAATCTCTGGCGTATGCTCGAACACGTCGAACAAATCGAACCGGGCCAGACCGTCACACTGACCGAGGGGATCAAGAACTTCTGCATGCGAAACTCGGGCAAGGGCATCGTCGTACTGATCAGCGATCTGATGGACAAGGGCGGGTACGAGGACGCTTTGAAATACCTGTCTGCCCAACAGATGGACGTCTACGTGGTCCACGTGCTGTCGGCCGAGGAACTCGATCCGGATATCCAGGGCGACCTGCGGCTGGTCGACTGTGAGGACGGCGACGTGGCCGAGATCAGCGTCAGTCCCGCACTGGTTAGGCGCTATAAGCAGACGCTGGCCGCCTTCGTCGACTCGGCTCGCGATTTCTGCACGCGACGCGGCATGGTCTATCTGTTGGCCCGAAACGAAGTGCCGATCGACGAACTGGTTACCGGATTCCTGCGCACACGAGGATTGGTTCGTTGAACAGCATCTCGGACTTCATCAACCCGGTCCGCTGGGCCAGTTCGCTTGGGACGAACGGGCTGTTCTGGGCTGCGCTGGCAGCCGTGCCCCCGTTGATCGTCCTGCTCTACTTTCTCAAGCTCAAGCGGACGCCGCTGGAGGTGCCCAGCACGTATCTGTGGCACAAGTCGATCGAAGACCTGCACGTGAACTCGATCTGGCAGCGATTGCGGAAGAACCTGCTGCTGTTGCTGCAATTGCTGCTGCTGTTGCTCGTGCTGCTGGCGTTGTTGCGGCCGAGCTGGAAGGCACGACAACTCACCGGCGACCGCTTCATCTTCCTGATCGACAATTCGGCCAGTATGCAGGCGACCGACGTCGGGCCGTCGCGATTGGAAGAAGCCAAGCGGCGTGCCGCCGAGCGGATCGGCGATATGGACTCCGGCGACGTCGGAATGGTGATCAGTTTCGCCGATCGGGCCCGGGTCGAGCAGATGTTTACCGACGACCACGGCCGGCTGCAACGCAGTATCGAGGGCATTCAGCCGACCTCCCGCCCGACCTCGCTGTTGGAGGCGTTGAAGGTCGCTTCCGGACTGGCCAACCCGGGTCGCAGCAGCCAGGACGTCACCGATTTCCAAGTGGCCGAAGCCTTGCCGGCGACACTGGTCATCTACAGCGACGGACGGTTCGACAAGGTTGCCGGTTTCTCGCTGGGCAACCTCGAACCGGTTTTCGTGGCAATCGGCGACAGCGAGGCACGCAACGTCGGCATCGTCGCCTTCAACGTCCGGCGCAGCGAAACCAGTGCAGACCAGTTGCAGGCCTTTGCCCGACTGGAAAACTTCGGCGCCGAAGACGTCGAGGTCGACCTGAAGCTGTTTCTCGACGACCACATGATCGACGCCGACCGATTGGCCGTCACCGCCTCCGCGACGCGAGGCGTCGTCTTCGATCTGGGGGTCGTCGAGCCGGGCGTTCTGAGGCTCGAAGCGGCGACCGGCGATCATCTGTCGGCCGACGACAAAGCCTATGCGGTCGTCAACCCTCCACGCCAGGCCAACGTTCTGTTGATCACCGCCGGCAACGAGTTCCTCGAATTCGCGCTGCAGACCGATTCGTCCCGTGCAATGGCCCTGGTCGACGTGAAGACGCCGGAGTTCCTCGACGGCAAGCAGTACGCGGCCATCGCGGCCGGGGGCGGTCTGGATCTGATCATCTACGACAATTGTGCGCCGAAGGAAATGCCGCAGGCCAACACGCTGTTCGTCGGCAGCATGCCGCCGGCCGAAGGGTGGTCGGCGGAGGAAGGGACTCCGTTTCCGCAAATCTTCGACGTCGAGGCCGAGCATCCGTTGATGGAGTGGACCGATTTCGGCGACGTCAAACTGGCCGAGGGGACCGCGTTGAAGATACCTGCCGCCGGCAGTCCGCTGATCGACTCCGACGCCGGTCCTCTGCTGGGCGTGGCACCTCGCGAGCGTTTCGAGGACGTCGTGATCGGCTTCTCGCTGGCCGTCTGGCGAGTGGGAAATGAGCAGGGGGGACTAAAAGGCTACATCGGGTGGCCGATGAGTCAGAGCTTTCCCGTCTTCGTGCGAAACATGCTAGGCTATTTTGGCGGAGATCCTTCCCAAGCCGAAACCGGAGGCTTTCGTCCCGGCTCGCCCGTCGTGCTGGACAATCCTTCACCAAAGACAGAACTCAGTGTCCGGCTGCCCAACGGCAAGACTGAACGCCCTAGGCAAACGGCATCGGGAAAGTCGAGCTTTACGGAAACTGGCGATTTGGGGGTCTACGAAGTCCGCTCCGGCAAGGAGACCGTCAGCCGATTCGCCGTCAATCTTTTTGACGCCGCCGAGAGTGATATCCGAACCGATGCGGCGCCCAGTCTGGATATCGGTTACGTAGAAGTTGTCGCTCAAGAGGGTTGGGAGGCCGCTCGACAAGAAACTTGGAAATGGCTGCTGGGGCTGGGGCTGGTCGTCTTGCTTGTCGAGTGGTATATCTACAATCGTCGCGTATCTTTGTGAGCCGGGAGGTTTCCTACATGCTGAAAACCGCCAAGCGCCGACGTGTGCGTCGTCACAAAGATCCCAACGGGCCGAACGAGCGCCGCAAGGTGATCAATCGCCTGATTGAAAACAGCCTGATCTCGAAGGTCAGCTACGAAACCTACCGCGACAAGGTCCGCGACGTCTACGACGGCCCCCAAGGTGCGATGCTGGCGACGTGCAGCATGAATTCGGGCCACTCGCACCTGGGCGAGCGATTGTTTCAGAAGCGGAAATTCGACCTGCGCGGCCTGCGCAGCATCCTCGACGTCGGCCCCGTCGATGGGCTTGGGATCGGTGCTTCGGCATCGTACTCGGCTCAGATCCAACCGTGCTCGCGATACCAATGGGCCGTTTGTTTCAAGCGTTCGGCCAACGGCGCCGCGACGGTGAATCCTAACTCGTCGACGGCCTTGCGGGACGAACAGATCCACGATCCTGCTCGGATCTCGCGGACCCGATCGAAGTTGAGGTACACCGCTCGGCGACGGACTCGAGCCTTGAGTTCCATCAGCGCGGCCGCGACCCAGGGTCCTCTCGGCGGTGTGGGAAAAATCAAAACACGCCGCCGCCCCAGCGCGGAACCGATCATTCGGCCCAGTTCGGCATACGTCGGGTCCTCGCCACAGGCAGCGAAGTAATAGCCCTGCGACCGAGCGTCCCCCTCCGCCGGCGCAACCGGAAGACGCTCGCCCTGCTCGGCAGCCCGAATCAACAGCTCGGCCAGATCGGTCGCGTGGATGATCGAATAGCGTTTTCGCCCCATGCCGTTGACGAAGAAGACACCAAGCCGCGAAATCATCGCGAACATCGGCAGCCCGAGCCGATCGGCTTCTCCCAGGACGATCGGCGGCCGGACAACGGTCACCGGAACCCGATCGGCGAACTGCTCGGCGGCAAGCTCGGCGGCCCGTTTGCTTCGGCCGTAGTGCGAGACCTGCCGCGGCGGATCCGATTCCGTGCGAGGTTGCCCGTCGACCGCCGGCCCGGCTGCCGCAAGCGACGAAACGACGACCAGCACGGGCGGCGTGGTCCGCGCGGCACAGGCTTCGACGACGTTTCGCGTACCCAGGTGGTTCACCCGATCGTACTGCTCGGCGTGAATCGCGCACGTACAACCGGCCGCATGGTAGACGGTCTCCACATTGCCGACGGCCGCCGACAGGCTCTGGGGATCGGTCACGTCACCGCAGGCGAATCGAACGTCCAACGGATCAAGCCGCTCGACTCGAGAACTTCGTCTGACCAGGCACGTCACGTCGTCGCCCCGTGCGACGAGTGCTTCGGCCAGGTGCGATCCTATGAATCCACTGGCGCCGGTAATCAGAACTTTGGCCATCAGGCCCTCCGATAAGGTCCCTTTGCATGCCGGAGCGGCTGCGAATCGGGGAAAAGCGAATCAATCGGCACGTCCGCCCGAAGGATTCCATCATTCGAGTGTAATACACACCACCGGAATGTCAATTGGACTCGCCCCCAATCGCCCGTATCGAATATAATGCAATGTTCAGCCCGTTGTTCCGCTACACAGTTTCCCACTGCCACCGCGGCCACCGCCGATGCCTACGACTTCGCCCAACGAACGCTGCAAACCGGATGCCCTTCGTCCGCTGCCGATGACCGCCCGGGAAACGGCGGCCCGGGGTTGGGATGCGCCCGACGTCGTCTTCGTCACCGGCGACGCGTATGTCGATCATCCGAGTTTCGCGATGGCCCTGTTGGGACGCGTTCTGGAAGACGCCGGCTATCGGGTGGCCATTCTCAGTCAGCCCGACTGGCATTCGTGCGAACCGTGGCAGACGTTCGGCCGTCCGCGGCTCTGCTTTGCCGTCAGTGCGGGCAATATGGATTCGATGTTGAACCACTACACGGCCAACCGCAAGGTCCGCAACGACGACGCCTACAGCCCGGGCGGACGGATCGGACGCCGGCCGGATCGGGCCACGTTGGCCTATTGTCAACGGGCACGCGAGGCGTATCGGGGGGTGCCGGTCATTGCCGGCGGCGTCGAGGCCAGCTTGCGGCGTTTGGCCCATTACGATTACTGGAGCGACAAGGTGCGTCGCCCGATCATCCTCGACGCCAAGGCCGACCTGATCGTCTACGGCATGGGTGAGGAGCCGCTGCTTCAAATTGTCCGCCGTCTGGATGCGGGCGAACCGGTTCGAGCGTTGCGCGATATTCGCGGGACGGCCTATCGACTCGGGGCCAGTGAAAGTCCACCGACCGACCGGACCGTCGTGTTGCCCGACTTCGAGGAAGCCTCGACCGACAAGCGGGCTTTCGCGCGGATGACGCGAACGATCCATCACGAGACCAACCCGTATAACGCCCGGCGGTTAGTGCAACTCCACGGTCGCGAGGCGGTGGTGGTCAATCCGCCCGCCTGGCCGCTCTCGCAAAAAGAAATGGATCGGATCTATGGGCTGCCGTTCACGCGACGGCCCCATCCGAGCTACGGTAAGCAGTCGATTCCCGCGTTCACGGTCGTGAAGGATTCGATCCAGATCATGCGGGGATGTTTTGGCGGCTGTACGTTCTGTTCGCTGACGGCCCATCAAGGCCGAACGATCCAAAGCCGCAGCCAAGCGTCGATACTGGCCGAAATCCGCCGGATCGCCGACCTGCCCGAGTTCACCGGCACGATCAGCGATCTCGGCGGCCCGACGGCCAACATGTATCGCATGGAATGTTGCCGACCGGAAGTCGGGCGGAAGTGCCGCCGGCTCAGTTGCGTTCATCCCAGCGTGTGCAAACTACTGAAGACCGACCACGGCCCGCTGATTCGGTTGATGAAGGCCGCCCGACGCGAACCGGGCGTGAAGCAGGTGCTGGTCGCCTCGGGCGTGCGGATGGATTTGGCCCGACACAGCACGGCCTATGTCAACCATTTGGCGAAACACCACGTCGGCGGGCTGTTGAAAGTTGCCCCGGAACACTGCGACCCGGAGGTGCTTGGCCGGATGAAGAAGCCGCCGATCGAGGAGTTCGAGGCCTTCGAGCGGCAATTCCGCCAGGCGTCGTCCGCGGCCGATAAGCGGCAGCACCTGGTACCTTACTTCATGGCCGGCCACCCGGGCAGCGACCTGCCGGCGATGATCCGTCTGGCGTTATTTCTCAAACGGACCGGTCACCGGCCCGACAAGGTGCAAGACTTCATTCCCGGCCCGATGGACATCGCCACGTGCATGTACCACACGGGCATCGATCCGATCAGCGGCGAAGAGGTCCACATCCCCAAGGGCGCCCGGGAACGTCGCCTGCAACGGGCCTTGTTGCAGTACTGGAAGCCGGAGAACTACGACGACGTCCGCCGGGCCTTGGAGCAAGCCTGCCGCTTGGACCTGATCGGTACCGGTCCGAACTGTCTGATTCCGGCGCGACGACCGAAAGAAGTCAGCGAAGGCAAA
>JAZFUB010000439.1:0-8146 GCA_036447015.1 Thermoguttaceae bacterium
CCGACGATAACTGTTCCAAACGCGCCGGGCAAGCCCGGCCGCTAAACGACTAATGCTGTAGTACTAGCCCCGGTTTGTCAAGGAGAAGAAGCTCATGAAGAAATGCTACACTGTTCTGATCGTCGCGTGCCTTGTGTCGACATTTGTTCTGAGCGTGATCCACGTGAGTCTCGCAGCGGAAAACGGGCGTCGGCCGAATATCCTGTTGATCGTCACGGATCAGCAGCAAGCGGCCATGATGAGTTGCACGGGAAACCGATGGCTGAAGACACCGGCGATGGATAGCCTGGCGCTGGGGGGAACGCGTTTCGAGCGGGCTTATGCGGCCAATCCCGTCTGTGTGGCGGCCCGATTCAGCCTGCTGACCGGACATTACCCGTCGGCCGTCGGTCTGCGTCACAACGGGTCGAAGACGTCGGGTACCGAGTCCTTTGCACGCCGGGCCATGGGGCACGTGTTTCGCGACGCCGGTTATCGCACCCTGTACGGAGGCAAAGTGCATCTGCCCGGCGCGATGCGCAATGTCCGCGACTGTGGTTTCGAAACCGTGATCTCGCCGGACAGCCGCGGCGCGCTGGCGGCCGCCTGCGCGGAGTTTCTTGAGAAGGAAGGGCCCGGTCGCCATGAGCCGGATCGAGAACCGTTTCTCCTGGTGGCCTCGTTCATGAACCCACACGACATCTGCTACATGGCGATCAACGACTATCGGCGTCGCCAAGGCCTTGAAATCGTCGGCAACAGGGATTCCCGGACTTGCGAGACTTTCGTATCGAAGGCCCTTGCGGCCGACGATCTGACGACCTTCGTGCAGAACCATTGCCCGCCGTTGCCGAAGAACTTCGAGGTGACCGGGGGCGAGCCCGAGGCAATCTCGCAGTTGATCGCCTCGCGGAGTTTTCGGAAATACGCCAGAGAGCAGTGGTCGGAGGAAAAGTGGCGACTCCACCGCTGGGTCTATTGCCGATTGACCGAGATGGTCGACCGAGAGATCGGCATGGTGCTCGATGCGCTGCGCAAATCCGGCCTCGAAGACGACACGCTGATCGTGTTCACCAGCGACCACGGCGACATGGACTCGGCCCATCGCATGGAGCACAAGACGGCGTTCTACGAGGAAGCCACCCGAATCCCGTTGATCGTGACGTTGGGGGGGCAGACGAAGCCGGGACACGTCGACCGTTCGCATCTCGTAAGCAACGGCATCGACCTGTTGCCGACGCTTTGCGATTATGCGGGCATCGCACCGCCCGAGGGGTTGCCCGGCCGAAGCGTACGCATCTTGGCCGAAGGCTCCGCGCCGTCCGATTGGCGCGAGGACCTGGTCGTCGAGAACGAGATCGGCCTGATGGTCCACACGGGCCGCTACAAGTATGCACGCTACGATCGGGGAACACCACGGGAAATGCTGTTGGATCTTCAGAACGATCCGGGCGAGATGTCGAATCTGTCCGCCGATCCGGCCTACGGCGAGACGATCGAAGCCTTGCGGGAGCGACTGAACCGGCACGTTCGAAGCATTCGTGTTGAAGAGTAGCGAGATTCGAGACGCATGGCCCCCCTTCCAAGCCCACCGACTGCGATCGGTGGGACCGGCTGGATGCAACGGGCGAGATTGCTTGATACACAGTCCCACCGGTCGCAGCCGGTGGGCTTGGAAGGGGTGTGGCGCCGGTGGGCTTGGAAGGGGTGTGGCGCCGGTGGGCTTGGAAGGGGTGTGGCGTGGCGACTCGATGCAGATTGGCCTCAAGACCAGTCGGACGCCAATAATGCATCCACTGCGATCTCGGCGGCCGACCGGTCCTTCGAGGTTCGGGTTCGCGAATTGATCGCATCGAACTCGCACAGCCAGTCGGCCGTGACGGGATCGATCTGCTGTCCCTTTGGTGCCAAGGAGGGCGTTTCCCCCAAAACGGCGTCGGCCGCCGGCGCGGTGATCAGCCGCAACATACTCAACGGGTTCGTCTGATTGTTTCGAGCGATGATCTGATCGGTACCGTCGACCAGCCGGTCGCGATTGTAATCGTAGCGATCGTCGATCGCGGCCGGGTTGAGCGAGCCGTGCTGGAAGTTTCGGGCGGCAATCTCGTCGGTGGCGTTGACGATCGTGTTGATCGTCTGGTCGCCCGCCTCGCCGGCGGCGTTGCCGAAATAGAAGACGTCCGGCTTGGCAAGACCCGTGGAGGCCGTCGCCAGGACGGTCACTTGCAGCCACTGTTTTTCGACGGCGTTGTCGTTGAAGACGAGCGTCACGCGATCGGAACCGTCCACGCCGGCTCGCTGGCGGACCAAGAGAGCTGCCGGCTCCGGCGCGTCGGCCCAGCCGTCCGGTGCACTGCTGTTGCCGACCTTCAGTTGAAAATCCTCGTTCGCGTCGAGGTTCACGCCGTCGGCCAGGCCGGCGATATCGATCATGATGCCGTTGATTCCACGCGCGTAGTTCGTGTAGTTGTCCCGGCTGGCCGTTTGGTCCGGCAGAAGGGCCTGCTTGTCGACGGCAATGGCGTTGTCGTCCTGCGCATTGACCGCCACATCCTTCCCGTCGAAGGCCGAATTATTGTAGAACACGTGCCGGCCGACCACCTCTGCGGCGATGACGGGCGGCGGCTCGACGTACTTGACGACCAGGCGCGGACGCGTGGTGCCCTCGGCCGAATCGAAATCGATACCGTTCGTGTCGGTCGGCATGAAAGCCCAACCGAAATTCGTCCCCGCGTTGTCCGACCATTGTTGCAGACTCTCGGTCAGAGCCAGCACGAGGAATCCCGTGCTGACCGAGCCGGTCGTGGTATCGGCGGCCCGGGCAGCCTCCGCGTCGTCGGTCTGGATTCCCGTGCCGAGAGAACTCCACGTGTCCGTATCGTTCCACGGCCGGAGCATGCGATGCACCTTCATCGGATCGCCCGCATTCGTAACCTGCAACACGAGCGACGCCGAGTAGATCGTGGAGCCTTCGGGGATCTGACCGGCACCCGGGCCGAAAATGTTGTCGTATCTCAACAACGCTTGAACCTGGCCGCCCCCATCTTCACCGTCGACGTTCAGTTCGACGGCACGTGAATTGTTCTTCGTCGGCGAATTCTGCTGCACATAGGTATCGATCGCCGAGAAGAACTGGGCCTGCGTCCCGACGCCGACGACCACCGTGGCGGTGCCGAAACCGCCTTGGCCGTCGGAAATCGTGTAGGTGAAGTGGTCCGTTCCGACGAAACCGGCCTCGGGCCTGTAGGCCAGCGACCCGTCGAGATTGTCGACAACCGTGCCATGGCCAGCTTGGCCGAATCCGTCGATCGCGATCGGGTCGAGATCGTTGTCGTGATCGTTTGCCAACACATCGATCACCACGGCCGTGTTCGGATCGATGTAGACGGCATCGTCGACGGCGGTCGGCGGATCGTTCGTCGACTGAACCAGTATGCTTACCGTCGCGGCGGCGAACTGTCCGTTGCCGTCGGTGATGCGGTAGGTGAAGGAATCCCGGCCGGACCAGTTCGCACCCGGCGTATAGGTCACGGTCTGGTCGGGATTGATCTGCGTTGTGCCGGTCGTCGGCGGCGCAAGAATTGCAGCAACGCTCAACGGGTCGTCGTCGGGATCGGTGTCGTTGGCCAGCACGTCGATATCGATCGGCACGTCTTCGTCGGTCACGCGATCATCGTCCAACGCCACCGGGGGACCGTTATTGGCCAGGAGATCGACCTCGTCCTCGGTGAGAATGCGATTGTAAATGCGAACGTCGTCCAGAAGCCCATCGAAGTATCGAGGAGAACCACCCGTGTCGTTGATTCGTCCGATGTCCGAAAAGGCCGTCGTCTTCGCGCCCGCCGGTGCCATTGCGCTATTGCTTGGTTGCCCGTCGACATAGACCTCGGTCCGTCCGGTTTCGGCGTTGCGAGTGAAGGCCACGTGATGCCATTGTCCGTCGTTGACCGGGTCGGCCGTCGTTGCCCCGTCGTCGTTGCCCACGGTAATCCGCATCCGTCCGCTGGTGTCGAGCCACGCCCACTGGATGTCGTTGGAACTGCCCGCCCGTTCGACACCGGCGATACCCGGTGCGTTGGATCCGACACTGCCGCCAAGCTGCGTCGTTTTGGCCCAGAAGGCGAGCGAACCGGTTGAACCGAGCGGGCCGCTCAGATCGGCGCCGGCAAGCAGGTAGTCGTTGGTTCCGTCGAATTCGAGCGCTCCGCCGTAGTGCCCTTCGGTCCACGGGACGCCGCTGATGCCCATCAAAGTCGCATCGGCGTTGGCCTTGCTGTCGGCGGCGATCTGCCCCTGGGTCTCATCGAGCCTCCAATGATAAAGCAGGCCGAGAACATTGACGGTGACGATTGCCGTGTCGTAGCCTTGGTGGCCGTCGGAGACCGTGTAACCGAACGTGTCGGTCCCGACGAATCCCGGGGCGGGCGTGTAGACGAGCGATCCGTCGCCCGGGTCGGTCACGCTGCCGTGGGTGCCTTGGTCGAACGCAGTGATCGACAAGGCATGGCCGTCGGCGTCGGTGTCGTTGCCGAGCACGGGAATCGCGGCCTGATCGTCCTCGGCCATCGTGACGAGGTCGTCGACTGCCACGGGCGGCGTGTTGCCCAGGAAATTGATCGTCACGTTGTCGAATGTCGTCGTGTTGAGCAAATCGTTGTCGTGGCTGGTCACGGCGAGCCCGACGTAAACCGTTTCGGTCATGGGTACGACGGCGGTGCCGACGGCGATCCACGCCAGACCATCGCCAGAGTATTCGGCGGCGAAGCTGTTCCCGGTGCGAGTCAGGCGGAGCCACTGTGGGGCTTCGACGTCGATGTCGGTACTGTCGGTGGAGCCGCCGCCGGTCGTCTTTCGCCATTGCACGGCGATGCCGTGGTCGGGTGTGATGCGCGCCATGACGTTGCGGGCACCCGGGTCGAGCGACTCGCGGATCATCACGCCCGCCTTGGCCCAATTGTCGGTATCTTCGAGCGAGGCCACCCGAGCGATGATCTGGCCGTCGCCTTCCAACGGGCGGTAGGTGAAGCGGAACGCGTCCTGGCTACTCCAGATATCGCCCCCGGAGCCGATCTGCGTATAGGTGCCGCCGACAAGTTTCGCCGCGCCGCTTCCACCGACGTTGCCCACGTCTTGGCTCGCCCAGGGGATCGCCCATGTCGAGTCCCAAGGGGTGGCGGTGAAGATGGTCGGCATGCCTTGGCTTCGCGTGTTCTCGTTCACACCAAAGACGCGATAGTAGTATTCCTCGACCGGTCCGACGTTCGTGTCGATATAGTTGGTCGCGTCGGAGACGGTCGCGTAGTAGCTGAAATCCTCGCCGTCGCGGGAACGCTCGATCCGATATTCGTCGGCTCCTTGGACGGGATTCCACTGAAAGGCCAGTTGGTCCGGCGCCTTGGAGGTGAACGTCAGACCGGTCAGCGCCGCCAAGCGGGTCGAGCCGGAAACGATGACCGAAGGTCCGTCGCCCTGCGGGCTCATCGGCGAGATACGATAATAGGCCAACGTCGCTATCGGGCGTCCCGTGTCGTTGTAGGTCGGCACATTGGGGCCGACGGTTGCGATCTGCGCGAACGTGATCCCGTCGGCCGAACGTTCGATTCGGTAGCCCGTGTCGCCCGAAACATCGGTCCAATTGAGGATCGTCGTATCGGTCTTCCAGGAGGTTACCGACGCATCGGCCACCGCACCGGGGCGGTTTGCGATCGTTGCCGAATCGCTCGGCACCGATTCGGTCGCTCGGTCCCTCGCACGGACACGGTAGAAGTATCGCATCGATCCGAACGGATCGGGATCGCTATGGGCGGTCTGCTCGGCCGGTGTGGCGGCAATCCGAGTCCAATTGATGTTGTCCTCGCTGCGCTCGACCAGGTAGCCGGTCGCACCGTCCACTTCGTCCCAGTCGAAATCGATCCCCGTACCCACGCCCAGTGAGAGCGCCAGCCCGACCGGCGACGGCAGGTTGTTCGTCTGCGGTTCGGGCCACGCGAGGGTCCCGCTGAGCGAGACGTTATCCAGTATGGCGACGTTGAGGTCTTTCTTATCGTGGCTGGTCAAGGCCAGGCCGATGTAGACGTGCCCCGTCATGGTCACGTCGACCGAGCGGACCGTCTGCCACGTGGACCCGTCCGACGAGCGCTCGGCCGTGAACGAGTTGCCGCTTCGGGTCAAGCGAACCCAATACGGGGCCGAATGACCGGAGTCGGTCGTGTTGCTGGTCGAACCGTCGGTGGAACTACGCGATTGCGCGGTCACGCCTCGGCCGGGTGTTACGGCGACCATGACGTTGCGGGCGCCCGGGTCGAGCGTCTCGCGGATCATCACCCCGGCCTTGGCCCAATTGTGCGTATTTTCGAGGCTCGCTACACGAGCCGTGATCTGCCCGTCGCCGAAGAGCGGTTGATAGACATAGCGGAAATCGTCACGACTGCCGTCGATATCGTAGCCGGAGGCGCCCAGCGTGAACGTGTCGCCGGTGTCGTCGCTGGTGGCGTAGCCGGCGATCGAAATCCGACCGATATCCTGCGTGTTCCAGTCCTCGGCCAAGGGTCTGGCCTCAATTGTGTAGACGCCCAGGTCGGCGTAATCCTGATGGCTGGAGACCATCGCATAGTAGGTGCCCGCCGGCAGATCCAGCAGCAGATCCTGCCCGTTCAGTGGCCCGTCCTCCGCAGCCAGCAGCGTGCCCAGGGCATCGTAGACTTCGAGTTTCAGGTCGCCGGCCGAGGGATAGTCGGGCCGCGCCGAGACGAGCAACGGCCCGCCGTCGGCAACGAACGAGAAGACATCGACATCGTTGAGAACTTCGATAATGCCCGCGTCCGATTGCGTGTTGCCGTCGACCGGCAGGGCCGTTGCCTCGGCAATCGTTCCGCCGAAGTCGTCGGGCCGAAAGCCGTCGCTGCTTGGATCCTGAGAGACGATCCTCGATGCGACGTGGGCCACATCGTCTTGCAACCGATTGGGCCCGCTGCTGGGATGGCCCAGGAGGAACATGGGAAATCGCCCCGCGAAGTCGACTCCCATCAGCGGCACGTGCAGATCGTTGTCACCGCGGCTGTACTCGCGTATCTTCTCTCCGAAGAGATCGTAGTCGGATTGGTGGCGCAAACCGAAGTTGTGCCCGATTTCGTGCGAGATACCGGTCGTCCGCCCCCTTGCGTCGCCCGACTGGTTGAATCCCCTTGGCCTGGACGAAGGAAAAGTCAGATAGCTGTACCCGCCGCTGATGTTGTTGCCGATGATCTCGTAGTTGGTCGGCGTCAGATCGAAGTCGGCGGGCTCCTCGGTGGTCACGTCCACGTGGAACATGGCATAGGTGGTCGCGACGTCGCGCCATGCGCCGACGATGGTTGCCTGTTCGGCCGTATTGAACGTGCCGGGACTGCCGTCGACGTCGTACGGCTCGACCCAGTCCCAACCGTCGAAATCCAAATAGATGGCCACCGGTGCGCTTGGCAGGCTGTGCAACAGTGGAATGCCGGCCGGGCTCAGCGGGATGCTGCCGTCGAGCGTGTCCAGGATCTCGCCCGGCGTTGGTGTGCCCACACCTTTGCCCAAGTGCCGCGCGATTGGCTCTTTGCTCGACTGTGTTGAATATGCCGGGTCGGCAATCGGGCCGGCGATGCCGGGAGCGAACGGGTCGGGAAGTTCCGTGCCGCGCATGTCCGTAAGCGACGCGTCGATCGTCAGGTAGACCGTCGCGTCGTCCACGTTGCCCAGGCCGTCGGAAATCGTGTAGGTGAACGAGTCGTCTCCGACAAAACCCGCATCGGGTACGTAGATCAACGTCCCGTCGTCATTGTCCAACAGAAGCCCGTGGTCCGGTGGTGTAAAATCGACAATGCTCAGCGGCGCGATACCTCGGTCCCCGTCGTGAGTATCATTGTCGAGCAAGGTGTCCAACATCGCGGGCCGCTCGCCGTCCAGCCGCAACACATCGTCTACACCCGTCGGTGCAGTGCTCAGCAGCATCCGCGGCTCGAGCATTTCCGCACGAAACGGCCGTCGTTTCAGGCTGTGCGCCCGGCCGATCCTTCGGTTGCCGAAAATGCGCTGAACGAGTGTTGACAAGCGGTTCCTCTCCATCGGTCACCCCCTGGATGGTAGTCTGATACTGGCCTGTAGCATGACACCCTGGCTTGCACTGGCGAGACGCCAGTGGCAC
>JAZFUB010000440.1:0-6745 GCA_036447015.1 Thermoguttaceae bacterium
TGCCGTTCGCACACAACCAGCACCACCACCGCTGCTACCGCGACAAGGCCACCGAGCGCAACATGCTGATCGGCTATAGCGGCATCCAACTGCTCGACCTCGAGACGCACGAGAGCAGCACGAACCAATGGGTCCGCGGGATCTGCCAATACGGCATCATGAACGCCAACGGCTACATCTATGTTCCGCCGGACACCTGCCAATGCTATTCCAGCGTGCGGGTCAATGGGTTCTTCACGCTGGCCGAGCGCAACTCGATGGACGACATCCGGATCGCGCCGGTCGTCGAAAAGGGTCCGGCCTTCGGCAAGAGTTCGCAAACCGCAATCGGCGATCCGCAATCCGGTGACTGGCCGACGTACCGGGGCAACATCGCGCGGAGCGGAGCGACCGGCTCGAAAGTCACCGAGAAACTGACCACCAAGTGGGAGGCCGCGATCGGCCACGGGATCACCGCACCGGTCGTCGCCGGCGGCAAGGTTTACGTCGCTCAGAAGGACGCCTACACGGTCCATTGCCTCGACAGGACCAACGGCAAGCCGCTCTGGAAGTTCTTCGCCAACGGCCCGATCGACTCGCCGCCCACGATTCATCCTTCGGGCCTGTGCCTGGTCGGCTGCGGCGATGGGTCGGTTTATTGCCTCGATGCCGACAGCGGCGAGTTGGCGTGGCGGTTCAAGGTCTCCGCCCTGGAGCGCAGGATCGGCTCGGAGAACCGGCTGGAATCGCCGCTGAGTATCAGCGGCAGCGTATTGGTGCTCGACGACGTCGTCTACTTCGCCGCCGGGCGGTCGACCAACCTCGACGGCGGCATCCGTCTGTACGGGCTCGACGTGCGAACAGGCAAGCAACTATACAGCCGCGTCCTGGCCTCGGGCTATTGGGCCCAGGGCGACGACAGCGCCATCGCTGCCCCGCCGACGACAGGCAAGCGAGTGAGTCCCACCGGGGCACTGGTCGACATCCTGGTCTCCAACGGCCAGACCATCGCCATGCGGCAGGTCCGCCTCGACAAGACGCTGACCAAGGGCGGCGGGGGGACGTTGCTCTCTTCCTCCAAGGGACTGCTCGACGACACGTGGTTCCACCGTCAGAGCTGGAAGGTCCAAAACACGACCGGCCAGCTTATCGTGTTCGACGACAACGCCTCGTACAGCGTGACCAATCCCTACTCGAGGCTCAAGTTCCAGCGCAAGGCACAGTACCAAAAGTACAAGCAGGACGGCCATCTCCACCAGAAGTTCACACGCTACGAGGAGTCGTTCTTCCCGATCGGCTCGACGATATCGGCCAAAAGTTCCGACGCTCGACGCGAGTCGCCCGGCTCGTCGTGGTCGATCAACGAGCCGTTCCAACCCCGCGCGATGGTTTTGGCCGGCGACAACCTCTTCCTGGCCGGCTGGCTCGACGCACTGGCGATCCAACTGAAGACGGGCCGAGCCCTATCCGACGACAACCCCGACCCGCACGAGTCGGTCCTGCGCGTCTACTCGGCCAAGTCGGGCGATCGGCTGGCCGAACACCAGCTCGAGAGCGATCCGGTCTTTGACGGCGCCGCCACGGCGTACAGCCACCTGTTCATCTCCCTGAAGAACGGCAAACTCCTCTGCCTGGGCGAGTGAACGGGACCCGCCGCCAAGCGTCCTATTCGTTTCCCACTGTGACGACCCCACACCTCACTCTACCAAGGAAGCCTTCCCATGAAACGTCTTCTGTTGATTGCCTCGCTGATCGCTTTTTTCACGAACGTCGTCTGGTCCACGGACGTCGTTGCCGCGGATCGACCCAACGTCATTCTCATTTTCATCGATGACATGGGCTACGGCGACGTCGGATTCAACGGCGCCACGGGCCCCAAGACGCCGAACCTCGACCGGATGGCCGACCAGGGAATGAAGTTCACCGACTTCTACGTCGGCTGTGCCGTTTGTTCCGGGTCGCGAACCGCGCTGTTGACCGGCGCTCATTATCAGCGGCTCAGTATGAACGCCGTGTTGTTTCCCAACAGCACCGCGGGCTTGCACCCCGACGAAGTGACGATCGCCGAAATGCTCGGCGACGTCGGCTACACGACCAAGTGCGTCGGCAAGTGGCACTTGGGACACCTGCCGCCGTGTCTGCCGACGATGCAAGGGTTCGAGTCGTACTACGGCATCCCGTACAGCAACGACATGTGGATCGATCCGGCCAACAAGCTGGCCGACGACCTGCTGCTGCGCGAGGGCGTGACGCTCGACGAAGTGAAGGCGGGCCATCGCAAGCGAAACTCCGTGCCGCTGATGCGCGACGACGAAGTGATCGAGTATCCGGCCGACCAGTCGACGCTCACCAAGCGTTACACCGAAGAATCGATTCGATTCATCAACGCCAACAAGGAGGGCCCGTTCTTTCTCTATCTGCCGCACACGATGGTCCACGTGCCGCTGGCCGTCTCCAAGGCATTCGAGAACCGCACCGGCAAACTGATCTGGGACGCGATCGAAGAGGTCGATTGGTCGGTCGGCGAAATCCTCAGCGCGGTTGCCGCCGCGGGTATCGACGACGACACGCTCGTCATCTTCACCAGCGACAACGGTGCCGCGGTCGGTTCGTCGCTGCCGCTAAGGGCCAAAAAGGGCAGCGTCTATGACGGCGGTATCCGCGAGCCGACGCTGATGCGTTGGCCGGGCAAAATCCCCGCCGGCTCGGTCTGTCGCGAAGTGACTGCCAGCATCGACGTCCTGCCGACGCTTGCGAAGCTCGCCGGCGGGAAACTGCCGAATCGCAAAATCGACGGACACGACATCTGGCCGCTGATGAGCGGCGAGAAAGACGCCAAGAGTCCGCACGAGACGTATTGCCTGATGCACGGCCCCGGCACGGTTCGCAGCGGCAAGTGGAAGTTTTATCCCTGGCCCGAGGGCAAAAGCGGCCGGAAAGACCCGACACGCACGAAACTGTCGCCCGATCCCGTGCAGCTTTACGACACCGTGGCCGACATCAGCGAAACGACCAACCTGGCGGCCAAGTATCCCGACGTGGTGAAGCGCCTCCACTCGGCCTACGACGCACACATCGCCGAGATCAAAGCCAACAAGCGGCCTACCGCCCAGTTGATTCGGCCCAAGGACGCCGCATCGTCCCAGCGGCCCGGCACGAGTCCGAAGAAATAGCGAGTAGCCCCGATGATCGCGGCATGCTTTGTCCGATGGTACAATACGCGACCGGCAGGCCGATGACTCGACGACCGTGGGCGTCAGCAGAGGGTCGACACGATAGCCGAAGTACTCGTTGCCGTCGTAGCCCTCTTGTGACGTTGTCACCCAGGACGAAAACGGGACAGGTCCGATATTGGCAATATAGGACGACTGCGAAACTGCCTAGACTGCCAATAGCGGACCTGTCCCGTTTTCGTCCTCGTTTTCGTTCCTGTCCCCGTTTCTTGCCGTTGCCGAAATCCTGCACAGTAGTGTTGGGATCGTTCCATATACCCGTTCGGCCTGGTCCGTCAAGGTCAGCGTCGGTGGACGGGCAGGGGTCAATCGTTGTCTCGCCTACTCATGCGAACGGGTAGCAGCGTTGCGTAGAGCAGGGCGGTTTGCGTGCCGGCCAGGATCAGGGTCGGCGTGCGCTCGAGGCCGCCGGTTTCGCCGAAGAGAAGCATGAGCACGAGCGGTTGAAAACAGGATAGAGTGGCAATCGTCAGGCCGGCGATGAAAGCGTGAGCGATCGTTCGGCGGCGGCCTGATAGAGAAAAAACGACGAGCAGCGCGTAGACGGCGTTGAATGTGCCCAAGACCGGACCGAAGTAGAAGTGCTGCCACTCGGTTACGGCATGGTTCCAGTCGAGTTGTGCCGCTGCGGTCCGGCCGACGCCGAGCAAGACGGCAACGAGAGTAATCCAGATCAGCAACGAGCCGACGCCGAACTGGAACCGACGCCGCGACGACTCATCGGCGTTTGCAGATATCGCAGCGAAGAGGTGCCGCGGCAACGATCGGGCCGCGACGGCCGCCATGATCACGGCGGCTTGCGTGGCCAGACCGGTGGCCCAGCTTGCCGATTGGGCGCCGGTCATTGAGGTATTGGGCAACAGCGAGATCGTTACGAACCATACGGCGCAGATGCCCGTGGCCGCAACGACGAACCGCGCGTACAACGGCATCCGCAGTGCGGCGGCCAACAGCGCGACCAGGCTGGCTTGGCTAAACGGTACGGCCGCAGCGAATAGCAGAGCCACGTCGGAAAAATGCCATGCGCTGACCGTCAGTGCCAGGTCGGCCGCGAGGTGGATCAAAACGGCCAGGCCGATCGCGATACCCCACCACGACTTGCCGGTCCCGGCCAACGTCGGCACGTTGTCCCCGGAACGGTTCGGATCGATCGCAAACTGCCCCGGCGCGGCGTCGACCGGCGCCACGGGGCCGTCAACGGGTCCGATGCGGTGGGCCGATCCATCCCGGCAACGCGGCGTTCGTGGCGAGCCAAACTTCAACGCGGCCCCCCTCCGCGGCGCGGGTCCATCCTCATCGCGTACAACGTCTGCACGATCCGCCCCCGGGCCGTGGCGGCGGCCGGCGTCAGCGGGTGCTGATGGATCAACTCGCGATAATTCTCCAACGCCACGACGAGTTTTCCGTCGTCGCGCAGCTCGTCGGCACCACGGAGCATCGCGTCGGCCTGCTGTCGTGGTGACGGCCGAAGTTGCTGGGCCAGTGCCGGGGGTTGTTGCGGGAGGGCGGCGGGCTTCGGCTTCGCGCCGGCCGGGGCCTGCTCGCCGGCGGGCTTCGGCTCGATATAGCGAAACCGTCCACCGGTCAACGAAGCCAGCGCCTGCATGTTTTTTCTTGCCTGCGGGTCTTCATAGGCGAACGAATGAATCGGCGCCGGGTTGCGGTTGTCGCGCCCGACGAGTTCGCCCACCTGGGAGTCGGCTCCGAGCACGTCGTCGGCGTTGTTGTTCGAGAAGCCGGCGAAGTCGCCGTCGGAGAGCATGAACACGGCGCTGGGCTTCAGCCGCATCGCGAATCGGATCGCCTCGTGCGGATCGGTTCCGCCGCGGGGGTGAATCGAACGAAGCCACTTCTGAAGCCGTCGCTTGTTTTGCGGCGTGGCCTCGAGCATCCTCGCGTCGCCCGTCTCGTCGAACATCCGCTTCACGTCGTCCGAGAAGAGCACGACGTAGAACGACTGGGTGGGCCGCAGCCGATCGAGAGACCGCACCAGTTCGGAGACCGCCCGGTCGAAGCGGCTGGGGCCGTTCGGGTCGCTGCTGCCGTCCATGCTGCTGGACACGTCGAGCACGTAGACAAAACGGTCGCCCTCGGCCACGGTACCGAAGTACTCGGCCGTCCCGGGGTCGTCCTGCCCGGCCCGGTCGCCCTGCGTTCCGGTGGCGTCGATTCGGCGGCCGTCCGACCTGCCGTCGGTCGCAAACTCCGTCCACAAGTCGTCGATCGGGAACTCCGGGGACGACGGTTCCGGCAGCATCTTCAGCGCCGGGTCGACCAGTTCCTGTTCGGAAACGGGCAACTGCTCGAGCGGGTCGGGACACTCGGTCAGCACGGCCGCCACGTCCGCGTGGAGCGACTCGTCGAGCAACTCCAACCCGGCCGTGAACGTCTCCAACGGCGCCTCCTCCGGCACGGTCGACATTTCGGCCGAGATCATGCTCAACTCGCCCAGTTCGATGGACAACGCAGCCGCCGACAACGCCAGGAACGTGGCGAGGTGGAGAATCCCCGAGAGAGTCACCGCGCCGCAGATCGACCTGGTGCGGCCGGGACGGTGGAACTTGACGCGGTCGCGCGTCGGAGAGTGCGCCATCGGCGTGGCAGCCAGGGCGGCCACAAACTGACTATCCAGGGTCGGCGGAAATCTTCGCGTTGGCGACATGACCGGTCACGTTCAGTGGACGGCGTGCTTGCCTTCTGGCTCGGGGGCGAGTGCCGCACGGCAAGGCTTCCGTGCCGAAACCGACCCGGAAACATCACGACCCCGCCACCTCACCTGCCCTCGTCCTATCCGATCGGCGACCGTTTGGCAAGAGGGCGCGTGGGGCAGATTTCCTAATCTGTCGGACGATTCTGAGAGCCATGGCAGGCGGGAAAAACCTGCCCCACGTTGTCGGCAAATGGACCCGCGAATCGTCCCTGGCACAACGCAGGCGACACAATAGGGGACAGTCACGAATGGCACTGTCGTGTTCGCGAAAATGACTCGTTTTGCCGGAATTTGGGTAAACTACCCGTGATGTGACAAAGCAAGTGCTTTTGCCCGTAATGTACATCTTGCCTATTCAGCATCTACGACAGTGCCATTCGGGACAGTCACCTATTTACTCTTCACGAAATAGGTGACTGTCCCCAATGGCACTGTCGATCGTTAAGCTATTGTACTGCAACGGCTTGCGTTTTCCAATCGCCACTTGAGTTCCGCTCGCGGTCGACGCATTAATGGGTAGCGGTGCCGACGTCGCTTTAATACGCGTGGTTCGATCCGCCCGGGCCGATCGGGGACGGCGAGCAACGCGATTCGCTCCAGCAAGAGCCGAACGCCCGACTCGCTGTGTAGGCCTAACGACAAAAGCGACCACGACGCCAAAATCGTCGCACACGTCCGAGTGAAACTAATGCGACGTGGCAGTTTATCATGCGTCATCGCCGCGTCGCAAATCACTCCACGAATCAGATTGTAGCCCAACAGAGTCATCCAGAGTTCTTTGCGAACCATCGCCGGCGTCTTGCATCGCATGTGATCGAGGTTC
>JAZFUB010000441.1:0-2436 GCA_036447015.1 Thermoguttaceae bacterium
GGGTGAGTTTCAAAGCGTTGCCGTACTCGTCGTCCATCGCCCAGGTGACGGCAACACCGCGGCTGTCGCAGGGGACTTCGAAGCTGTAATGTCGTCGGCCTTCGTCGTCGGTGCTTGCCGTATAGGCGGAAAGCCGGGCCGACGAAGAGAGCACCGTGCTCATGCCGTCATAGATCAGCCTGCCCGGGCAGGTCTCGTCCTCGACCGGATGCGTCGTGACGGTGCCTCCTTCGGCGACATGCACAGAATTGTTGGCTCTGTCGAACCGCACTTCGGACGTGCGCTGGAGGCTCAGCTTCGGAATCACCAGACTGTGGCCTTCGAAACGTAGCGTGATCGGCCCGTCGGAGGTGATGATCGAACAGGCCACGTCGTTGCCGGCAATGAACTTTTCCTCGTGGATGCGGACGCCACCGACCTCATACTCGCAGATCACCTTGTCGGGCCGCCACTTCATCGACGTCGGCACGGGATGCCGATATTCCTTCTCGCCCAATTCCTTGTCGGCCACGATCACCGTACCGTAGGCGATCTTCGCGTGGATATAGAATTCCCAACCGCGGAAATCATGGCCATAGCCGCTACCGGCGTGCTGCGCCAGTCCGAAACCCCGTCCACGAAGATCGTGGTAGAAGGGATGTGTCAAGCCGAGGGTCTCGTTCTCGTGAGGTTTCCAACAGTTATACCGCCCGCCGACGTAGTAGGTCCGATTGCCTGCCAGGAACGCATGCTTGCGCCCCTGGATCTCCTGGCCGAGCATCGCGCAGTAGTCCGTATACGGAGGAGGCTCCTGGGCGCCGGCCACGGTGGCAATCGTAGTGAGCAGAAGCAGCGCGAATCGATTCATTTGGGGGCCCGACCTTTCAATCCGTCAGCACATTCGCACGTCACCGCTTCCCATTCGACCAAGCCCACGGGCTGCGGCCCGTGGGACCGCGTACCGAACAAGGCCCGCCCATTGCACCCGGCCGGTCCCACCGATCGCCGCCGGTGGGCTTGGACGCGAGTGGACGATGGGTACCGTGGAAAAGGGGGACAGGCACCGAGCCGGGACATCTTCCACGGGTTTGGCAGCTACCGGGCTCGGAGCCAGTCCCCCTTTTCCACTCCATGTTTACAGTTCGACGCTACTCGCGTCGATCCAAAATCTCCTCGATCTGATCCATCACGCGGTTCATCACGGCCATGGTTCGGTCGAACGGTTCGCTGGTCAGCATGTCGACTCCCGCCCGTTGGAGGATGGCGACCGGGTAGTCGGACCCACCGGCCGAGAGGAACTCTAGCGCCTTGTCGACGGCCCCCGGTTCTCCGGCAAGGATTCGCTCGGACAGTGTGGTCGAGGCGGTGAACGAGGTGGCGTATTGATAGACGTAGAAATTCAGGTAGAAGTGCGGCACATAGGCCCACTCGACGAAATACCGATCGTCGACGTGACAGACTCCCTTGTCGTGGCCGTAATACTGCTTGAGAATGTCGCCGTAGATCTCCGTGAGCACGTCGCCGGTGAGCGGCTCTCCCCGCTCGGCCGTCTGGTGGATGGCCAACTCGAACTCGGCGAACTGCGTCTGGCGAAAGACGGTTCCCTTCACCCCATCGAGGTAATTCATCAGCAGCGACAGTTTGACGTCCTCGTCGTCGATCTCTTTGAGCATCTTGTCGATCAGCAACGCCTCGTTGAGCGTCGACGCCACCTCGGCCACGAAAATCGAGTAATCGGCCGTCGCATAGGGTTGGTTCTTGTTCGAGTAGTAGCTGTGCATCGCATGGCCCAGCTCATGGGCCAGGGTGCTGACGTCGTTGTACTGGCCGTTGTAGTTCAACAACATGTAAGGATGCACGTCGTAGCAGCTTCCGTTGCAGTAGGCCCCGGCCCGTTTTCCGGGATTGGGATAAACGTCGGTCCAACGCTCGTCGGCCGATCGTCGCACCACGGCGGCATAGTCCTTGCCCAAGGGCTTGACCGCATCGACGATCAGATCCATCGCCTCCTCGTAGGTATACTCCAACTCGACTTTCTCGACGACCGGTGCGTAGACGTCGAAGTATTCAAGCTGTTCGACGCCGAGCATGCGTTGTTTCAATTTCAGATACCGGTGAAACGAACCGAGATTCTTATGGACGTTGGCGATCAGCGTATGATAGACATCGACTGGAATGTTGTTCGAATCGAGCGCACGGTTCAGACACGACTCGTAGTTCCGCGTTCGCATGAAAAACATGTCTTTGTTGACTTGCGAAGCCAGACCGGTACCGATCGTCTGCTTGAACTTGTCGAACGTGCCGAAGAAGGCATTGAAGACGGCCTCGCGATCGGCCCGATTCGCCACGGCCCGATACTTGCCGTAAGCGGCCTGGTTGAGCGTTGCCTTGGTGCCGTCGGAGAGCGTGATCTCGGGAAAGGGGATCTCGGCGTTGGCGAAGATCGAATAGATCGAC
>JAZFUB010000442.1:0-6696 GCA_036447015.1 Thermoguttaceae bacterium
CCCATTCGTCCGTAGGCAAGCTAAACTTAATTGCGGGAAGCCGGCCGATTCTTCATGGTCGGCCCCCGGGCAATCCGAACACCACCCCTGGGAGTTCGTGTCGTGATCGCCGCCAAGGATCTCATGAATCCCGACGTTGTCACCGTCGACCCCGACGATACGGTCTGGGAAGTGATGGCCACGATACTCGAGCACGACGTCAGTGGCCTGCCGGTCGTGAACATGCCGGGCCAATTGTTGGGATTCGTCTCCGAGTTCGACCTGATGGATCTCGTGCAATACGCCCAGGCAGCGCAACACCCGATCTACTACTACATGACTCGAGAAGTCCACTCGGTCGACGAGAACACGACCATCGACGAATTGGCCGAGCGGTTCTGTGCGCTCTCGGTCCGGCGACTTCCCGTGCTTCAAGGGGATCGTGTGGTCGGCATCGTCAGTTTCCGCGACTTGATCGGGCATCTCTTGCGTACCCGGCAACAGCTTCCTCGAGAACTCCACGTTTCACACCACTCGCTTCCCACACCGCGTGCCTTCGACCTCAGGCGCGTGCCGCACAACCAGGGCCATGCATGATTCTCGACCGACCATGGACAAGGCCCCCTTGCGAACGGTTATCGTAGTACGAAAAGAAGGAGGATGGCCGATGTTTCAAGGGCTGAACCCTCTTCACGAAGCAGTGCCCCTGTTGGTTTGCGGGAATGTGATGCTCGACGGTCGGTTCCACGAGGCGGCCTACGAGTTTCTGGTCGCCCTGAGGCGGCCCGAGCAATGGCCGCCGGACCTGTTGCCGCACGCTCGCAGCATCGAACAACGCTTGATCGCCGAGGGCACACTCGAAGCCACGCTCGAGGGGATCGACACCGTCACGGCCGAGAGCATTGCCGAACAGATTCTGGATCTTGTCGAAGCCATCGACGAGAGCCTCACGCGGCATCGAATCGAGGGGCCGCCGGAGGAAGATCAATTCGGCCTCGGCGACGTTCACTGGCGCAACCTGCGTCCTCGAAGCCGAAAAGGCGAACGACACCGAAGGGACCGCCGGTCTTACCACGAATCACTCGGTTCGTGAGCCTAAGAACTCGTACAGGAATGACTTCCCGATTCAGTTCTTGGGTGTTGGCTTTGAGCAGTGAGCTTTGAGCTTTTAGTCGTGGGCTTTCTCACTGCTCATAGCTCAAAGCTCACTGCTCATTGCCAAATAGGGAAGTAATTCCTGTACGAGTTCTAAGGGCTGCTAAACGACGATGGCGCACCGCACGCCCCCATCGTGTACAATACAGTCGGCAGATCCCCCGCTCTTACCTTCAAGGAGAAACCGATGTTGCGGCGAACACGCTCGATTCCAGGTCTGACGTTCTTTTCCGCCCGAGCCATCCTTCTTGCGGCCATCGGCCTTCTGGCGGGCA
Source organism: Thermoguttaceae bacterium (assembly GCA_036447015.1). Taxonomy (GTDB): domain Bacteria; phylum Planctomycetota; class Planctomycetia; order Pirellulales; family Thermoguttaceae; genus JAZFUB01. The sequence continues at coordinate 1,410 of JAZFUB010000442.1, forward strand.
GCGGCCCGGCGACGGCCGCCGACCTCTCGAAAAACATCCATGACCGCGACAGCCTGATCAACTCGCGTGTGCAGTTCGAGAAGAACAAGAAGGGCCACGTTGCATTCATCGGCGGATCGATCACCGAGATGAACGGCTATCGGCCGATGGTTTGCGAGATCCTTGAGCGGCGTTTCCCCGAGACCCAATTCACGGTGACCGACGCCGGGATTTCGTCGACCTGCTCGACGACCGGCGCATTTCGCCTCGAAGCGGATGTGCTGTCGAAAGGTCCGGTCGATCTCTTTTTCATCGAATTCGCCGTCAACGACGATCAAGATGCCGCACACGCGCGCCGCGAGTGCATCCGCGGCATGGAAGGCATTCTCCGTCGTGCCCGAGCATACAACCCGAACATGGATATCGTGATTACGTATTTCACGAATCCCGGCATGGTCGAAACGATCCAAGAAGGCGGCGTGCCGCTTTCCAGCGAAGCCCACGAGACGGTGGCCCGCCATTACGGCATCTCGACGATCGACCTGGCGCGCGAAGTGGCCGAACGGATCACGGCCGGCACGCTGACTTGGAAGACGTTCGGCGGCACGCATCCCGCACCGGCAGGCAACGCCATCTGTGCCGGCATGATCGACGACCTGATGGGCGTGGCGTGGAAAGCGTCCCTCGGCGACGACGCCGAAAAGGTCGCCTACTTGATGCCCGAGAAACCGCTCGACCCCGGGCACTACGGCCATGGCCGGTTCGTTGACCCGGCTGTGGCAAAGGTTCAGCGCGGCTGGAAACTGCACGTTCCCGCATGGAAAGAGCTACCCGGTGGCTTCCGCAGCCGATTCAGTGACATTGCGCTGTTGTGTGCAACCGAGCCGGGTGCCGAACTGACGCTGCAGTTCACCGGCAACGCGATTGGGGCCTACGTCCTGGCCGGTCCCGATGCGGGCATCGTCGAAGCGTCGGTCGACGACGGCCCCTTTGTACCGCACGATCTTTTTCACCGCTTCAGCCGCGGGCTGCACTACCCACGCACCGTCGTCTTCAAGGCCGACCTGACGCCCGGCAAGCACCTGCTGCGGCTGCGGATGACCGACCGAGGCAACGAGGGAAGCTCGGGCACGGCCATGAGGATTCTCCAATTCACGGCAAACTGACGCAGCACCAACTGCGATCGTGCGGCCGAGACACGGTAGGGTGCGTCTGGACGCACCGTGGATTGCTATCCAACTCCCGATTTCAAGATGGTGCGTCCAGACGCACCCTACGTCAAATGCTCGATTGTTCGCCAATCCTGGCCCAATAGCTCTGCGCTTCTACGGTCGAGGGCGACCGGATCGAAACCGGCGAGCAGTTTGTTGATCGGCGGATCGCACAACGCACCGCCGAGGTGGAAGTCGGGCATGCCCACGGTGGCGTCCATCAGCGACAAGTCGGGCGTGCGATACCGGTTCAGGTCGACGATCGACTCGTGCATCTTTCCGTGAAAGACGGCCTTCTTCCATGAGCCGAATCTTCCGGAATAATACTTCGGCGGAGCCAAACCGATCATGTTCTTCAGCGTTCCGGTAATCTCCGAAAACGAATGGGCCTTCAACACCGGCACGGAGATCAGGTAATGCGACAGCGCAATCTGGGGAAGGTACATTTCCGGAAAGACGGGGCAATCGTTGTTCTCGAGTTTCGTAAGCGGCGCGTGATTCAGGTCGATCAGTTCGACCGCTTGCCGGCCGGCCATTTCCCGATAGCCGAGCCGGTCGAACACTTCGTCGGTTTCGAGATTCATATCGCCGCACCCCTCGCCGACGACAATCGGGGCCTGAGAGCAGGATCGCACATACTCGATGACGGCCTCGACACATTCGACCGATGTGGTTACCGGAGAAGGCGACGCGTTGACCAGGTTCGGCTTGATCAGAACGGCCGTCTGCCGCCCGAGAATCTCGGCCGCACCGATCGCGTCCAGTGCCTTGGGGACCGACTCGGCGTAAGAGAAAAACTCGATCTCGGCGACAGCATGCATGGCGATTTCCGCTTGAGAACTCGTACAGGAATTACTTCCCTATTTGGCAATGAGCAGTGAGCTTTGAGCGATGAGCAGTGAGAAAGCCCATGACTCAAAGCTCAAAGCTCACTGCTCAAAGCCAACACCCAAGAACTGAATCGGGAAGTTATTCCTGTACGAGTTCTGAGGTTTACTGACACACCCTACTTCTTACAACGACAACACGAACTCGACCAGGTCGTCGATGTCCGTCTCGCTGAGATTCTTCATGCGAGTGCGTCCCAGCCCGTGCTTGCCCTCGGTGATCAGTGCCTCGATCGTCGTGTAGCGACCGTCGTGCAAGTAAGGGGCGGTCCGCCAGACTTCAACCAAGGTCGGTGTATCGAAACTGCCGGTGAAACCATACGGGCTCTTCGTGCCGACGTCGTGCATGAGGAGGTCCGTATAGAGCGGCGCCGGATGGCAACGATGGCAGCCACCCCGGTCGCCCTCGAACAGGGCCTTCCCGCGTCGGGCCGCCGGACTGAGCTGGCCGTCGACCAGCTTCGGGCTGGGGACCGGTCTGAGCGATCGGAGATACTCGTCGATGGCCGCGGCCTCCTCTTCCGGCCGGTAGGTGAACAGGATATGTTCGATGCCCGCGCGCACCGCCGCCTCGGCCGTCGGGCGGACCCCCTCGGCCATCGAGGGCGGAGTTCGATGGGCAAGGAGCATGCTTTTGGTGTTCTTCGGGTTGCTCGCCCCGTCGTTCATCAGGTCCCAATTCAGCGCGTCGGTGCGGCCGTCCGGATGACAGCTTGCGCAACTCTGCCAGTGCTGGTAGCAGATCGTCGCGTCGTTGAACAGAAGCTCTCCTTGGCGGCGAACCGTCAGAACCGGCTCGGGGCCCAAGGCAATCGTACCGACCGGCTCTTCTTGATCCTCCGTCACGGTGTCTTCAGGCACCAGATCGACGACGGCCAGTGCATCGCTGAAATACTGGGCCACGTAGACCTTCGATCCGACAACGGCCAGTCCCCGCGGCCCTTTGCCCGGCAGCTTGACCCTCCGCCACAGGCCGGCGGAGCGGTTCGAGCCCTCGGGCACGGCCCCGGCCAGCGGCGAGATGTAGACGTGCGGGAGGGTGACCAACAGCGTCGACGCGTCGACGATGCTCAGTTCGTGCGAGCCGGCATGACAGACGCAAAGCCACTTGCCGTCCTCGGTACAGGCCACGCCCCACGGATTGCCCGTCCCCATATACAGCTCGTCCAGACCGGCCGTGTTGATCAGCTTCTTCTGCTGCGTGTCGATGACGCTGACGGCATTGATGTTCGCCCAACCCATGTCGACCTGCGTGGGAATCCGCTCGAAGCTCGATAGGATATGCGTCACGTAAGCGACCTTTCCATCGGGCGAGAGACACAGATCACGGATGCCGTTGCAACCGACCGGCAATTCGATCTCGTCCGTTTCGAAAGTCTGCGTATCGATGGCCGTGACGACCGGAGTGATCGGGCCCGGGAAGAGCACGTCGGTTCGGGTGTTCGGCAGATGATTGGCGACGAAGAGCGTTTTGCCGTCGGGCGTCAGCGCCGCGGCGACCGGCTCCCGATCGACCTCGACTCGGGCCGTCTGCTGGCCGGTCGCCAGATCGATCACCGAGACGTCGTTGTCGAACCGGTTGCAAACGTAAAGCCGCTTCCCCTCGGGCCCGACGACGGGACTCATTGCCGTATGACCGGCCTGGATCGTCGCGACCACTTCGCCCGTGGCGGCATCGAAGACCCGGACCGTGCTCTTTGGGGCCGCACACGTGACGATCAGTTGCGTTCCGTCCGGGTTCAGCGTCAAACCGGTCGGCTCGGCCGGCACGTCGATCCGTCGGACCACGTTGCCGCCGGGCAGTTCGATCCATGCGATCTGCCGGGCATCGGCATAGGCGACGAAAAGCGTTTTGTGATCGTTCGAAGCGATCACCGCGGACGGGCCCAAATAGTCCTCCGTCTGTGCGGCGGCCTGTGTGGCGACGATGCCGAGCAGAAGCACGGCGGCAACGAGACGTAGGGTGCGTCCGGACGCACCATTTTGAAATCGGGAGTTGGACGGCAGTCGACGGTGCGTCCGGACGCACCCTACGCTGTCTGTCCGGACCGATCGGCCGATGGTCGAGAAACCGTTCATTTGTAGGGCCAAGAGCGTCACGTCACTTCTCTTCGATCCGATAAAGGTGCGTGTCCGTGCGTAGGAAGATCGCCCGGCCGGCGATCGCGAGGGATGCCATGATCTGCCCGTCGAGTTCGTTTTTGGCCAACAGGGTAAACTCCCGACTCGGTTCGAGTACGACCGTCTTGCCGTCCTCGTCGCAGAAGTAGATCCGACCGTCCGCCAGCACGGGCGATGCGGAACAGTTCCCCAGAATCCGCTCGGACCAGTGGATCGAGCCGGAGCGTGCATCGAAACAGGTCGCCACGCCGGCGTCGGAAATCGTGTAGAGTTCGTCGCCGACCAGCAGCGGGGAGGATCGCTTCGGGACCTGGCGGCTTTGTTCCCACGCGATGTGCGTGTCGGTCACGTCGTCGCGGCCGTCGACCCGAACGGCAAACAGCTTCGATCCGCCAAAGGACGTGCAGACGAAGACCATGCCGTGACCGAAGACGGGACGCGAGGTGTTCGAGAAGGTTCCGCCGGTGTCGATCCGCCAAAACGGCCTGCCCGAGTCGGGATCGTACGAGACGATCCACTGCGCACCGAGCACGACCATTTGCCGCCCGACCGGCGAGTCGAAAACCAACGGCGTGCTGAAGGCCTTCTTCAGCGGAGCGGCAGTGGCCTTGATCGGCGGCCGGTCGGTTCGCCAGACGGTCTTCCCAGACTGCTTTTCAATCGCGATCACATATTGCATGTCGCACCCGTCACGGACCAGCACGAGCAGGTCGCCGTAAAGCATCGCCGAACTGCCGGGCCCGACCTGATGATCGGCCGGCAGATGCCGCCGCCAAAGGATCTTGCCCGAGGCCGTATCGACGCACGCGGTCCCCATCTGCCCAAAATCGCAATAGAGACGCCCCGCCTCGACGACGGGCGTCGGCGAGGCGTAGCTGTTCGTCGCACAAATCGTCACCGGCTCGTGTACCTCGAAGAGCGTGATCGAGTGGATCGTACGGCCCGACGCCCGATCGACGCAAACGGCCTTCAGCGTAATATGTCCGGCAACCTGCGCACTGGGGACCGCCCCACCAACCCGCTTGAGTGTCGCCTTGGCCACTTCCGGCGTGGCGGGCGTCGACAACGCGGTGGTCAACCAGATCTGCT
>JAZFUB010000443.1:0-6202 GCA_036447015.1 Thermoguttaceae bacterium
ACGGCATCGAGTACGGCGACATGCAGTTGATCTGCGAGGCCTACTGGATGCTCAAGCTCGCGTTGGGCCTGACGAACGACGAAATCTACGACGTCTTCACCGAGTGGAACACCGGCGAGTTGGACAGCTACCTGATCGAGATCACCCGCGACATCTTCAGCGTCAAGGACGAAGAGACGGGCCAGCATCTGGTCGACCTGATCATGGACACCGCCGGTGCCAAGGGCACGGGCAAGTGGATGAGCCAGTTGGCCCTCGATCTGGGCGTTCCCAGCACGTTGGTCACCGAGGCCGTCTACGCCCGATGCCTCTCGGCCATGAAGGACGCCCGCACCCGGGCGAGCAAGGCATTGGCGGGCCCCTCGGGCACCTACTCGGGCGATCGCAAGGAGTTCATCGAACAGATCCGCCAGGCCCTGTTCGCGTCGAAGATTTGCAGCTACGCCCAAGGCTACGTCCAACTGCAGGCGGCCGCGATCGAGCACGATTGGCCGTTGCAGTTCGGGCCCATCGCGCTGCTGTGGCGCGGCGGCTGCATCATCCGGGCGGTCTTCCTCGAGCGAATCAAGGAAGCGTTCGACACGGATGCGAACCTTGAGAACTTGCTGTTGGCGCCGTATTTCAAAGACGTGGTCGAGAACTCGCAGTCGGCTTGGCGCCACGTCATCACGACGGCCATCGAACTGGGGATCCCCGTGCCGGCCTTCGCGTCGGCATTGGCCTACTACGACGGCTATCGCAGCGAACGGCTGCCGGCGAACCTACTCCAGGCACAGCGAGATTATTTTGGTGCCCATACGTACCATCGGGTCGACAAAGAGGGCGTGTTCCACAGCGATTGGATCCGGCTGCGAAAACAACCCGACTGAACATCAAACCGGCGTACCACCGACTACCAGACGGGGAAAGATACGAACCATGCCTGCGGATTACCTGAAAGACCTTTTCGGACTCGAAGGCCAAACGGCCGTTGTCATCGGCGGCGCCGGTGTGCTCGGCGGGGCGCTGTGCCGTGGGCTGACACAGGCCGGCGCGAAGATCATCGTCGCCGATTTGACCGAGGACGGCTGCAAGACTCGCGTCGAAGAGCTTGAGCAACTCGGCGGCGAAGCAAGCTTTTGCACCGTCGACGCGACGTCGCGCGAGTCGATCGAGAACCTGTTGGCCACGTCGGTCGAGCAAGCCGGCCGCATCGACGTCCTGGTCAACTGTGCGGGCGTGAATGCGGGCACGGACTTCCTCGACGCGACCGACGAGGATTGGGACCGCATCCTGACGATCAACCTCAAGGCCGTCTTCCAAGCCTGCCAGATTTTCGGCCGACACATGATCGAAGCGGGCGGCGGGTCGATCTTGAACATCGGCAGCGTGACGTCCCATCTGCCGCTTTCGCGAGTGTTCGCCTACTCGGCCTCGAAGGCCGGCGTGTTGAATCTGACGCGAAACGTGGCCCAGGAGTTCGGCACGCAAGGAGTTCGGGTCAACGCGATCTGTCCCGGCTTCTTCCCGGCCGAGCAGAACCGGCGGCTGCTCGATCAAGAGCGAATCGACAACATCATGGCAGGAACACCGATGCGACGGTTCGGCGAACCGGAAGAACTGGTCGGAGCGATGTTGCTGCTGCTATCGTCCAAAGCGGGAAGTTTCATCACGGGAACGCACGTCAACGTCGACGGCGGTTTTACGGCAGCTTGGTTCTAGGAGTCGGCCGAAATACAACCACCCCGTTTAGCTGCCGCCGGCACGGCGGTTTGACACTCGAGCACACTTTTGGCCAAGCCGCCGTGCCGGCGGCAGCTAAACGGGGATATCGGAAAGGAGAAGACCATGGCTCACACGATCGTGATCTTCGGCGCTTCGGGCGACCTGACCAGCCGCAAGCTGATCCCCGCACTCTACGAGTTGCATCGCAAGGGACGATTGCCCGAGAAGACGCAAATCATCGGCTTCTCGCGCACGAAGTATTCCAACGAGGCGTGGCGCGAACAACTTGCGGAAACGACGGCCCATTTCATCGACAAGTCGTTCGATTCCGCCATTTGGGAAGAATTCGGCGCGAAGATTTCCTACCATGCGGGCGACATCTCCAACACCGAGGACTTCCGCTCGCTGGAAAGCTTCCTAAACAAGGTCGAAGGCGAGGAGGCCGCCACACGTGTCTACTACCTGTCGACCGCTCCGAAGTTCTACGAACCGGCCATCGCGCAGCTCGGCCAGGTCGGAATGGTCAGCGAAACGAACGGCCCGCGCCGCGTGGTCATCGAAAAACCGTTCGGTACCGACCTCGAAAGTGCTCGGCGTCTGAACCGCGAAGTCCACAAAGTTTGCGACGAACACCAGGTCTATCGGATCGACCACTACCTGGGCAAAGAGACCGTGCAAAACGTCTTGGTTCTTCGCTTCGCCAACAGCATCTTCGAGCCGATCTGGAACCGCAATTACATCGATCACGTGCAGATTACGGCGGCCGAGGAAGTGACGATCGGTCACCGAGCCGGCTACTATGACGGCGTGGGCATCCTTCGCGACATGTTCCAGAACCACCTGTTGCAATTGCTCACACTGACGGCCATGGAAGCGCCCGCCCGATTCGAAGCGGATGCCGTGCGCGATGAAAAGGTGAAGGTCCTGCGAGCAATCAAACCGATCCGGCAGGAGAATATCGAGAGCGAAACCCTCCGCGGCCAGTATCGCAAGTACCGCGACGAACCGGGCGTGGCTCCCGAGAGCCAGACGCCGACGTTCGCCGTCGCGAAACTCTGCATCCACAACTGGCGATGGCAGGGTGTTCCGTTCTTCCTGCGCAGCGGCAAGGCCATGTCGTGCCGCACCACGCAGATCGTCATCCAGTTCCGCCAGGCACCGCACATGATGTTCGAGGGCGGGCCGAGCGCCACCAGCCAAGCGAACCGGCTGGTCATCCAGGTCCAACCGGCCGAGGGCTTGCAGCTACACTTCCACACGAAAGTACCCGACGTGGGCATGAAGCTGCGGATGACCGACCTGAGTTTCCAGTTCAAGGAGAAGTTCGCCGGCGTCATGCCCGAGGCCTATCAGCGACTGCTGTTGGACGTGATGCACGGCGACGCGAGTCTGTTCGCCCGTTCCGACGAAGTCGAACTCGCCTGGGGTATCGTCGATCCGATCGCCCAGGCATGGAAGGACACCAACCGGCCGGCGCTTTCTCTTTACGAAGCGGGCGGGTGGGGACCGCCCAGCGCGACGCAGTGGATGCGCAACCAGGGCCGCGAGTGGTTCGATAGCTGTCCCGTACTGAAATAGATGTAGGGTGCGTCTGGACGCACCATGACTCCGGAAAAACGCACCTCGGCACTCGAGTCGGACACACACAACGTGCGGAAAGAAACCGATGCCCAAAGTTCTCATCACCTCGACCTCCTTCGGCAAGAAGATCAAGGCCCCGTTGGAAACGCTGCAATCGAAGGGGTACGACCTGAAGCTCAACGACCTGGGCCGACCGCTGACGGCGGACGAACTGGTTCAGCGGTTGGCCGATTGCGACGGCTGCATCGCCGGGTTGGACTACTTCACGGCCGACGTGATCAAGGCGGCAACGAAGCTTCGGATCATTGCCCGCTACGGGGCCGGTATCGATCGGGTCGACCTACAGGCGGCTGCCGACGCGGGCATCATCGTGACCAACACGCCGGTGGCCAACAGCGATTCGGTCGCCGATCTGGCAGTCGGCCTGATGCTGGCCGTCGCTCGCAAGATTCCCGCCGCTCACCAATCCGTTTGCCGGGGGCAATGGCAGAATATGTACGGCGTGTCGCTGGCCGAGAAGACCGTCGGACTGATCGGGTTCGGTCGCATCGGTTCCCGGGTGGCCCAGCGGGTCCAAGGCTTCGGTTGCCGTGTGATTGTTTACGATCCCTACCTGGATCCGTCCACCGCCGGGCAGGCCGGCGCTGAACTGGCTACGCTCGACGAACTCTTCGCGGCGGCCGACTTCATCTCGCTGCACCTGCCCGTCACCGATCAAACCCGCGGCTTCCTTGGGGCGGAACAATTCGGCCAAATGAAATCGTCGGCCATCTTCGTCAACACGGCCCGGGGCGAGTTGGTCGACGGTGATGCGCTGATCGAGGCCTTGCGCAACGGCACGATCCGCGGTGCCGGCCTCGACGCACATGCCCGGGAACCACCGGATCCGACGCACTACGAGGGGCTCGACAACGTCGTGCTGACGCCTCACATGGGCGCCTACACCGAAGACGCTCTGATCAACATGGCGAACGGTTCGGTCGAGAATCTGTGCGCGTTTTTCGAGGGCCGCACACCGCCGAACGTGGTCGGTTGAAACGAGTGGAAAAAGGGGGACTGGCTCCGAGCCCGAATAGATGCCAAACCCGTAGCAAACGCCCCGGCTCGGTGCCTGTCCCCCTTTTTCAGGCTCACGAATCCCATGCCCGAACAACAACTCCCCCAACTTCACCTCGGCCCGATCGAGATCGATTTCCCCGTCATCCAGGCTCCGCTGAGCGGTTACAGCGACTGGCCGATGCGGGTGATCGCGCGGCGGCTGGGTGCTCCGTTCACTTTTTGCGAAGTAATGCTCGACCAGTTCGTGGTCAATGTCAGCAAGGGCCGCAAGGCACAGCGTTTCATGCGTGTCTGGGACGAGGAGCATCCGTGCGGTGCCCAGTTGATGGGGGCCGTGCCCGAAGAGTTCGTCCCGGCCGCGCTGAAATTGGTCGAGGCCGGTTTCGATGCGATCGATATCAACTTCGGTTGCCCCGTGCGAAAGGTCGTCGGAAAATGTCGCGGTGGGTTCCTCATGAGTCAGCCCGAAACGGCCCTTCGGATCGTTGCCCACGTGAGAGACGCCTTGCCGGCGGAGGTCCCGGTAACCGTCAAAATGCGTCGGGGATTGGACGATAGCCAGCAGAGCCGCGACAGCTTCTTCACGATCTTCGACGGAGCCTTCGAACAGGGCGTCGCCGCGATCACCGTGCATGGGCGCACCGTTCAACAGAAATACGAAGGCGCCAGTTCCTGGGACTTTCTTCGCGAGGTGAAACGCCATGCGGGCGATCGAACGGTACTCGGCAGCGGCGACCTCTTCACGGCCCGGGCATGTCTGGACATGCTGGAGCAGACGGGAGTCGACGGCGTAACGGCGGCCCGCGGCGCGATTGGCAACCCGTGGATCTTTCGCCAGGCCCGTGCGCTCGCTGCCGGAGAACCGATGCCGGTGCCCAGCCTGCACGAGCAGCGCGATGTCCTCGCCGAGCATTTTCGGCTGGCCGAGCAGATCTACGGGCCGCAGCGTTCCTGTCGGCTGATGCGGAAAGTCGGCATCAAGTACGCCCGACTGCACCCTCGCGGCGAGGAAGTCCGCGCGGCTTTCATCCTCGTCGGGAACCCGGCCGGTTGGAGCGACCTGCTGGCCAGGTGGTACGCCGAAGACCTGCCGGGCGTGGAACCGGCGAATTATCCGGGCTAACGGTAGAATTCCTTGCAACCGCCGCGCCAGCGAGGTAAAATCTCTTGTTCCCCAACTGGGTACCCTAACCACGTTTTCCCCTGCAAACACGGAGAACGACGGCATGCGACATACGATGACATTGGTGTTGATCGGTTTGGCTCTTGCGGCGGTCGCCATGGCTGCCTTCCTTACAACGCCCCCAGCCGCATGGTAAAATCTCTTGCTCACTTACTGGGTGCTGCAATCAATTCTTTCCCCCTACAAACACGGAGAACGACGGCATGCGACGTACAACCACATTGGCATTGATCGGTTTGATGGCTCTCGCGGCAACCACCATGGCCGCCGAAAAGGACGACGACGGCTGGAAGACCCTCTTCGACGGCAAGTCGTTCAAAGGCTGGAAGGTGAACGAGAACGCCGACACCTGGAAAATCGAAGACGGTGCGATGGTCTGCAAAGGCCCTCGCAGCCATCTCTTCTATATGGGCGACGATAAACCGTTCGTCAACTTCGAGTTCAAGGCCGACGTGATGACACGACCGGGAAGCAACTCGGGCATCTACTTTCATACGCGATATCAAGACGGCGGCTGGCCGAAGTACGGTTTCGAGTCGCAAGTGAATATCACGCATTCCGATCCGATCAAGACGGGCAGCCTCTACCAGATCGTCAACATCGGCAACCCGCCGGCCAAGGACAACGAGTGGTGGACGCAGACGATCATCGTCAAAGGCAAGAACGTCATCGTCA
>JAZFUB010000444.1:0-4641 GCA_036447015.1 Thermoguttaceae bacterium
AGAACTCGTACAGGAATAACTTCCCGATTCAGTTCTTGGGTGTTGGCTTTGAGCAGTGAGCTTTGAGTCATGGGCTTTCCCACTGCTCATAGCTCAAAGCTCATAGCCAAATAGGGAAGTAATTCCTGTACGAGTTCTTAGCATTCATCGTGCCAATCTTGAGCAGAAACTGCGGCATACCCGACAAGATCATCCGAAGTGGCTTTGATATAAGGACTTATCGCCTCGCAACAGTCGGCCGACCGAAGATGCGATTCGTGCAGGCCGTTGTAAGATCTACAAGAAATGGTGGTCCGACGGACTGCTAACCGGTCTGCCGACCCCAACTGATTTTCTTGACGCTGCTCAACAGGCTGACGGTCATCGCCTGGAAAACGCTCTTGATCCGGTCGAATTCCCGGTCCTCGGCCTGACAAAACACGGTCAATGTCTGCCGCTCGGATCGCAAGCAGCGGATGTGGGCCGTATTGGTGAGGTCGAGATAGTAGAAGTTCAGGTCGTAGCCGATCAACTCATGGCCGGCCAGCGACTCGCAGACATCTTCGGCCTCGAGTTGCTCGTATTCCTGCTTCATCGTGTCGACGGCCGCCTCGGCCAGCCGCCGTGGATCGGCGGATCGCGGGTGGATGGCCAGCGACCAGAACGCTCCGCCGGGGCTATAGACCGTGACCGAATCGCGGCCTGCCACGGCGTCCCCTTCGTCGAGCGTCCAGTTGTCGGGATACTGGAACGAGATCCCCAACTTCTCGTATTTTGCCGGCATGATCGAACGGCCTTTCGTGTGTCGGACGAACCGAGACCATCCTAGCAGACGAAGAAACGGACGGAAACCGGCACCCCCTCGTCGGGCCGTCCTCGTCGGGCCATCCTCATCGGGCCGTCCTCATTGGGCCGTCCTCATTGGGCCGTCCTCGTTGGGCCGTTTCGACTTTCGCCTTGAGACGACCTATTATTCTTGGTAGAGTCGTGCGGATGATGAACTGTGAAGCGTGCAGCGGCTACGAAGGAAGAACATGAGCACCCCAGCGATTCCCGTCATCGGCATTGATTTGGGCACGACCTACTCGGTCGTCGCCCGACTGGATAAGCGTGGTCGGCCGGAAACCTTGAGCAACGCCGAGGGCGACCGTGTGACGCCGAGTATGGTTCTATTCGACGGGCAGGACGTCGTGGTCGGCAAGGAGGCACTCAAGGCGATGGCCACCGAGTCGGACCGCGTGGCCGAATGCTCCAAACGCGACATGGGAAACCGCGTGTTCCACAAGGTGTTCGACGGCCAGCAGTATCCGCCCCAGGTGATCGAGGCTTGGATCCTCCACAAGCTGCGTAGCGACGCCATCGCACGGATCGGCCCGTTCGACAAGGCCGTGGTGACGGTGCCGGCCTATTTCGACGAGGTGCGCCGCAAAGCCACGCAGGATGCCGGCTACATGGCCGGTATCGACGTCTTGGATATCATCAACGAGCCGACTGCGGCGGCCGTCTCGTTCGGGTTTCAGCAGGGTTTCCTCAATGCCGAAGGCAGCACCGACGAGCCGCGGCGCATCCTCGTTTACGATCTGGGCGGCGGAACGTTCGATGTGACCGTGATGGAAATTCGCAGCACCGAGTTCGTCGCCTTGGCGACCGACGGCGACGTGCAGTTGGGAGGATACGATTGGGACCAGCGGCTGGTCGACCTGGTGGCCGAGAACTTTATCCGCGAGCATTACGTCGATCCGCGCGAAGATGCCGACACGGCGGCCAAGCTGTGGCGCGAGTGCGAAGACGCCAAGCGAACCCTCTCGGCACGTGCCAAGACCTCGGTGCCCTGCAACTATCGGGGATTCGCCTCGCGGGTCGAAATCACCAAAGAACAGTTCGAAGAGACGACCAAGGACCTGGTCGATCGGACCCGATTCACGACCGTGCAGACGCTCAAAGCGGCCAGGTTGGATTGGACCGATATCGAACGTGTATTGCTGGTCGGCGGGTCGACGCGGATGCCGATGGTGCGCACGATGCTCGAGGAACTCTCCGGCAAGGCACCCGACGCCTCCGTTTCGGCCGACGAAGCGGTTGCCCACGGCGCCGCACTTCGGGCCGGTCTGATCTTGGCCCAACAACAGGGCGAGCCGGCCACTTTCGCGATCAAGAATGTCAACTCGCACAGTCTGGGCGTCGTCGGTACCGATCCGAGAACCAAACGCCGACGCAACGGGATCCTGATCCCGCGCAACACGCCGCTGCCGATCACCGGGAAACGGACCTTCAAGACGTCGAAAGCGAACCAGAAGTCGATCCTCGTGCAGATCGTCGAGGGGGAAAGCCCCTCGGCCGACGACTGCACGCAGATCGGAAAGTGCACGGTTCGCAATCTCCCGCCGAATCTTCCGGCCCAGTCGCCGATCGACGTCTTCTTCCACTACGAAGCGAACGGCCGGCTGAACGTCCGCGTCGCGGTCCCCAACGCCGAGTGCGAGGTCGAGACCGAGATCGTGCGAGAAAACAGCCTCAGCAAGGAACACCTCGACGGCTGGCGACGATACATCTGCGGGCAGGATCCGACCGAGTATCGCTGAGGATCGGCCGAAAAACAGATATTCCGTTTAGCGGCCGCCGGTGGGCTTGGACACCGATTAGAAATCACTACACCAGAACCACTACCCCCCGTAAGTGCTGCAAACCGGCGCCGCCAGACATATCTCTCCCCGAAACGGCAAGAATCGCTATAATAGATGTTTAGGATGTTGCGCTGTGGGCTCAGCCGCGATAGGTTATAGGGCAAGAAAAACAGGCAAGTGCCGCGTCTCGACCGATTTTGTCGGTCGAATGGCGGTCCTCCCTCTGATTGCGAGGAATCTTTCCATGTCATTGCGTACGCGAAATCGTCCGGGCCGCCCGGCACAGGCCGGGTTTACGCTCGTCGAGTTGCTGGTGGTGATCACGATTATCGGGATCCTCATCGCGTTGTTGCTTCCGGCCATCCAAGCGGCGCGAGAGGCCGGCCGGCGCACGACCTGCAAGAACAATGTGGGCCAACTGAGCAAGGCATGTGCGTTACATCTGGAACGCCACAAATTCTTTCCCACCGGCGGCTGGGCCTGGGGTTGGGCGGGCGAGCCTGACCGCGGGTTCACCAAGCGGCAGCCCGGCGGATGGCTCTACAACATCCTGCCCTTCATCGAGCAAGACGCATTGCACAACAAGGGCACCGGCGGTGATCGGGTCAAAGGACGAGAACGGGCGGAAACGGCCGTCAGCACGTTCTATTGCCCCAGTCGACGCCGAGTGGCCGGCTATCCCTATATGAAGCCCGGCGAGGAGTACATCAACATCGATCCCCCCTCGCCCACGATCGGGCGGAGCGACTACGCGGCCTGTGGAGGCGACAACGCCAGCGGCGGCGAGTGCGATTGGAAGGGACCCGACACATACGCTGACGGGAAAAGCATGAGCGATTCCGACTGGGCCGGCCATGGCGGCACCTACCAGAATGCCACCGGCGTGATCTTCCGCCGGAGCGAAGTCAAAGACGCGCAAATCACCGACGGTTTTAGCTCCACCTACCTGTTGGGCGAGAAGTATCTGACCAGTTCGTACTACGTCACGGGCGAAGGCAAAGGCAGCGATCAGGGATGGGACGTCGGATACGACTACGACACGATCCGCTGGACCAACGACGCGCCCGACTATATGCCGCAGCAGGATCGGGCCCTGGAGACCGACGACCTAAGTTCCCCCAAAAGCATCGCGCGTATCAACAAGAGCATCCGCGCTTTCGGCAGTGCCCATTCGGCCGGATTCCACATGGCATTCTGCGACGGGTCGGTCAAACCAATCCGCTATTCTATCGATGCGGACGTCCATCGTCTGTTGGGCAACCGCGAGGACGGACAAGCGATCGACGGGTCGGACTTTTGAGTTAGAACTCGTACAGGAATTACTTCCCTATTTGGCTATGAGCAGTGAGCTTTGAGCTATGAGCAGTGGGAAAGCCCATGACTCAAATCTCACTGCTCAAATCTCACTGCTCAAAGCCAACACCCAAGAACTGAATCGGGAAGTTATTCCTGTACGAGTTCTTAGCCGGCTAACAACTGAATACGTCACTCAGCGGAGCCCGCCATGAATGCGTTACGAACCGTTCTTGCAGTCGCCTTGGTCTGTCCGATCCTGACAACGTTTTGCGTCGCCGCGGAGACACCTGCCACGGAAACACGCGACGCGATGACCGTGCTGGTCGAGGCCGAAAGCTTCGACCGACCCGGCGGCTGGGTCGTCGACCAACAGTTCATGGATCAGATGGGCTCGCCGATGCTGCTTGCCCATGGCATGGGCGTGCCGGTCGAGGATGCGGCAACCGAGGTCGCGTTTCCCACCGCTGGAACCTATCGTGTGTGGGTGCGAACTCGCGATTGGGTCGCGCCCTGGAAAGGCACAGGCTCGCCCGGTCGCTTCGAACTGCTTGTCAACGGCAAACCGCTCGCCACGACGTTCGGCACCGAAGGGGCCCAGTGGCATTGGCAGGACGGCGGAACCATCGACGTCACCGGCCGCAACGCGACGATCGCCCTGCACGATCTGACCGGTTTCGACGGGCGGTGCGATGCGTTCGTTTTCAGTGCGGAGGACGGTTTCGTGCCACCGGGCGGCACCGAG